>NZ_JARHZE010000087.1 GCF_029258315.1 Fusobacterium sp.
GAGTATGGAAACTTTTGCAAAAGTTGCTGATGGAAAAGCTACAAAAATAATAATACCAAGTGAGTTACAAAATTTATCTACATTTTCAGAGATATTTCACGAGCCACAAAATAAAATAGAAAAATAATTAGATGATTAAATAAAAAAGATAGATTTCAAAAATTGAAACCTATCTTTTTTTGTTGCTCCCCTGCCAAGGAATTATATTATAACATATAAAAAAATAAATATCTATAATTAATAAAAATTTAAGATTAAGTAATTTGAAATTAAAATAAAAAAATAAAATTAAAACATTTGTACTAAAAAATAAACAAAAATGTTGACTTTAATAGGATGATAATATATTATATAACTTAAATATAGAAGTTTTGAGGAGGGAATATTATGAAAAAACCTATAATAGGTATTACATCAGCTTACGAAATAGAAGATGGACTTAGAAATTATCACAGAACAACAGTTAGCATAGATTATACAAAATCAATTATTGCTGCTGGTGGAATTCCAGTTGTTCTACCTATCACTTCAGATGTAGAAACAATTAAAGAACAATTAAAATTATTAGATGGATTAATTTTATCTGGAGGGGTAGATATAAATCCAAAATATTATGGTGAGGATTTTAAAAGAGATATTGGAATAATTTCTCCAGAAAGAGATGAGGGAGAATTCTTATTATTAGAAGAGTTTTATAAAACAGAAAAACCAATTCTTGGAATTTGTAGAGGGCATCAATTATTAAATATATTTTTAGGTGGAAGTATATTCCAAGATTTAAAATATACGGGGAAAGAAACTTTAAAACACAGTCAAGATTTTTATCCAGAACTAGATGTACATAAGATAAAAATAACAGATAAAGAAAATATTTTAGCAAAATTATATGGTGAAGAAGTAAGGGTAAACTCTTTTCATCACCAAGCTATAAATAAATTAGGAAAAGGTTTAAGTGTAATTGCTACTGCAGAAGATGGAATAATAGAAGCAGTACAGATGAAAGAACGTAAATTTCTTTATGGATTACAATGGCATCCAGAGATGATGACAGCTAGAGGAAATGAAGAGATGAAAAAAATATTTATAGAATTTGTTAAAAGTTGTGAAAAATAAATTATTGGAAGGTGAATTATGTTAAAATATTTTCAAATGTTGGTAGAGTTTTTATGGGGATTACCAATTATTGTTATCATTCTTGGAACAGGGATATATTTTACTCTTAAATCTGGATTTTTTCAGGTTATCTATTTAAAACATATATTTTCAGAAACTATTTGTAAAACTATAAAAAAAGGAAATAAATCAGAGGGAGCCGGACTTATCACTCCATTTGAAGCTGTTTCTACTGCGATAGGAGGATCAGTAGGAGTAGGAAATATAGGTGGAGTTGCAACTGCTATGGCAGTAGGAGGTCCAGGAGCGTTGGTTTGGCTTTGGATAGCAGCTTTTGTTGGTATGATATTAAAAATGGCTGAAGTTTCATTGGGAGTTTATTATAGACAAACTGATGAAAATGGAGAGACATATGGTGGACCAACTTACTATATGGAAAAAGGTTTAGGAGAAGAAAAGGGACATAGCTGGTGGATAATTCCTGCAACTATCTTTGGTGGTGGAATTTTCTCAACATTTTTTATAACAGTTCAAAACTATACAGTATCAGAGGCAGTTAGTTCAGCTTTTGGAATAAAAATAATCTATGCTAGTACAATATATATTGTTTGTAACTATATACTTATTATAGGCGGGATAAAAACTCTTGGAAAAATAGCGAGTAAGATAGTTCCTCTTATGTGCTTTTTCTATATAGGGGCAGCTCTATATATAATAGGGATAAATATAGAAAATTTACCAACTGCATTTAAATTAATTTTTTCTGGTGCTTTCTCTGGAACAGCTGCAGTAGGAGGATTTGCAGGGGCTGGTTTCAGACAGGTTATGAGAATAGGGATGGCAAGATCTGTATTTAGTAATGAAGCAGGGTGGGGAAGTTCTCCAATGATACACGCTTCAGCACAAACAGATCACCCAATTAAACAAGGGCTTTGGGGAGCTTTTGAAGTATTTGTTGATACAATAATAGTTTGTACTTTAACTTGTTTAGTAATTGTTGTTACTGGAGTTTGGAATTCTGGTGCAACAGGAGCAACTCTTACATTAAGTGCTTTTGAAAGTGGAATGGGTGTTGCAAGTAAAATATTTATAGCAACAGGAATTTTCTTATTTGGAATAACAACATCATCAGGTTGGTATGCTTATTATGAGATTATCTTAAGACATCTTATGAAATCATCTCCAAGATTAAAAAGCGGAATTTTAAAATTCTATAAAATATTTTATCCAGTTCCAGGATTCATAATGGTTGTTATGGCAACAACAATAGGAATGCCTGGATCTACTGTTTGGCTGTTTGCAGATTTCACAACAGCAGTTCCAACATTTATAAATGTTGCAGTAATTTTATCATTAAGTGGAACTTTCTTTAAATTATTAAAAGATTATAAAACTAAATATATTTTAAAAGAGGAAGTTAAAGCTGAGGATAAAATAAAAGTTTTTTATGAAGAAAAATAATTAATAATTAAATTAAAAGTAAGGGTAGTTTTTTAAAGTTCCCTTACTTTTTTATGATTTAATTAGAGATAGGGTTAAAATTTTGACAGAAAAAATTTTATATTATATAATAAGAGCAAATAAATTCAAAGGTTTTTATTTTTTAAGGGGGATTTATGGAGGATTTTTTTTACAAGACAAGATGTACTTTACACCAAATGCCAGAAATAGGATTAGAGGAGTATAAAACAAGTAGGTTTATAAGAGAATTTTTAAAAAGTTTAGAAATAGAATATTTAGAGATAGAGATGAGTACAGTAGCTATTTTTAAAGGTGAAGAAGATAGATGGATTGGTTTTAGAGCAGATATAGATGCTCTTCCTTTACAAGAAGATGGAGAAAAGGAGTATAAATCTAAAATAGATGGAATGATGCACGCTTGTGGTCATGACGGACACACAACTAATCTTTTGTATTTTTCAAAATGGTTAAAAGAACAAATAGAGTCTGGAAAAAAATTAAAAAAATCAGTTATGTTAATATTTCAATCTGGAGAAGAGGGAAAAGGTGGAGCTAGATTTGTAGCTAATTCAGACTTTTTTAAAAGTAAAATCTTTGATGGAATTTTCGCTTTACATTTAAATCCAGGGTTGGAAGAGGGAAAAATAGGAACAAGGGCTGGTGCCATAAGTTTCCAAAATATAAACTTAGATATAGAGATAATCGGAAAAGGAAGTCATGGAGCTGAGCCACACAAAGGTATCGATTCTATTTTAATTGGAGCTAAATTGGTTGAGGCTTATCAATCCATAATTTCAAGAAATTTAAATCCTCTTGAGCCAGCAATTTTAACAATAGGAAGTTTTAAAGCTGGGGAAGTAAGAAATATTATTCCAGAAAAAGTAAATATTTTAGGAACTATAAGATTTTCAAATAGAGATCTTATAGAGTTTTTTAGAGAGAGAATAACAAGTATAAATAAAGGTTTAGAATTAGCTTTTGGAGTAAAGATAAATATGGAGTTTAATCCTTTTTATCCACCAGTGGTAAACGATGTTGAACTTTTTAAAAAGATAGAGAAAATAGTACCAAAAGAAGATTTTATTGGGGATATGAGATTCACAGCCTCAGAAGATTTTTCTTTTTATTTACAAAGTGGAAATAAAGGGTTGATGTTTTTATTAGGTACTAGAAATGAAAAGAAAAATTTCGTATATCCTTTGCATAATCCAAAATTTGATTTTAATCCAGAAGTATTAAAAAAAGGGTTTACAGTTTTTAAGGATTTATTAATAGAAATGGATGCATTTAAATAGAAAAAATAGACGGAGGAAACAGATGAGTTACAAAATGATTGTTACAGATTTAGATGATACTCTTTTAAATGATAAAAAGGAGATATCAAATGTAGATTTGGAAGCAATAAAAAAAGCAGAAGAGCTAGGAGTAAAATTTATTCTTTGTTCAGGAAGACCAACTTTTGCTATGAGAGGGTTAGCAGAGGAAATTGAAGCTAAAAAATATGGAAGTTATATTCTTTCATTTAATGGTTCTATAATAACAGAATGTAAAACAGGAAAAAATATTTTTGAAGCTTCATTAGAAAAAGAGGATTTACATTTAATGTATGATCTAAGCAAAAAATATAACACTCATATATTGACATATATAAATGATGAGATAATATCAGAAACAGAAAGTGAATATATAGATGTGGAAGTTGATTTAACAAAGATGAATCACAAAATAGTAAAAAGTTTTAAAGAGTATGTTGATAGAGGAGCTGTAAAATGTATGCTTTTAGCTGAGCCAACATATTTAAAAGAGGTTGAAAAAAAGATAAAAGAGGAGTATAGTGATAAATATACAATAGCTATATCTAAACCATTTTTCTTAGAGATTACAAAATTAGGAATAGATAAAGGAGTTGGAGTTAGAAAATTAGCTGAGATTTTAAATATTCCTATTGAAGAGGTTATAGCAGTAGGAGATTCATTTAACGATATTCCTATGTTAGATGCAGCAGGTACATCGGTAGCAGTAGAAAATGCCAATGAAGAGATAAAAAATAGAGTTGATTATATAACAAAATCAAATAATGATGGTGGAATAGCCCACGTTATAGATAAATTTATATTTAACAAATAAAAAATTTCCTATTCTTTAAATATAAAGAATAGGATTTTTTTAAAATTTTTTAAAAAATTTAACAGATTTTTTTCGAAAAAAAATAAAAAAAACTGAACAAAAAATAAAATAAAAATATTAAGAATATAAAAATAACTTCAAAAAAGTAGAAAATGACATTTTTCCAAATTTGAGTTTAACTTTTAAATGTAGTAAAATAAAAGGTAGAAAAAATTTTGATTAGAGAGAAAGGGAAAAATGCTAGAGAAAGATTATTTTAAAGTTATAAAAATGGAAGATGATATTTATAGAATTTGTGAGCCACAAAACATCTATACAACAGTTGTTTTGGGAAAAGAAAAGGCTTTAGTTATAGATACAGGACACGGTTTTGGAAATGTTAGAAAGGTTATAGAGGAGATAACAGATCTACCTCTTATAGTGGTTGATACTCATAGTCATTTAGATCATGTTGGTGGAAATTATAATTTTGATGAAGTATATATTAATTTTAAAGAGTTACCAAATTATTATTACAACCAAAAAGAGAAAGATTTAATGGTAAAATCCTTTGAAAAATTATTAAAAAATAAAGGAATTCAAATGTGGCCAGATGAGTTTGACAAAGAAAACTTTTTAACAACAACAACTAAAAAGTTTTTACCATTAGAAGATCATCAGATAATAGATTTAGGTGACAGAAAGATAGAACTTATAGAAGTTCCAGGACATACTATTGGACATATGACATTTTTAGATCATAAAACAGGAATTTTATTTTCAGGAGATGCTGTTTCAACTTCATTGTGGCTTTATTATGAAAATGGAATTACCTTGGAAAAATATTGTAAAAATTTAGAGGGATTGAAAAAATATCCAATAAAAGGATTTTTATCAGCCCACGTACAAAAAATATTACCATTGAGATTATTAGATGTATTACAAGAAACTATAAAGGAAAGAGATCCTAAAAAAAGCAAAATATTTATTCACCCTCGTAATGGTCAACAGGCTTTGATATACAAAAAAGAAGATGAAGAATTAGGAAAAATATATATATTATATCCGATATCTGAAAGAGTATAAGAAAGGAGTCTTTATGATTGTAAAAGTAAAAAGTGGAAGTTATTTTGGAATACAACCTTTTTTAGTTGAAGTGGAAGTTGATATTTCCAAAGGACTACCTGTTTTTAATATTGTTGGTTTAGGTGATACAACGGTTATTGAGAGTAAAGAGAGAATAAGAATAGGACTGAGAAACAGTGGTTATGAAATCTTTACAGGAAGAATAACAGTAAATTTAACTCCAGCAAGTATAAAAAAAATGGGAACTCACTTTGATTTACCAATAGCAGTAGGATTATTGTG
>NZ_JARHZE010000094.1 GCF_029258315.1 Fusobacterium sp.
GAAGAAACTGTTGATTTAACAAAAGGTTTTGATGTTGTGTGTGCTTTTACAAATGATGATATAAATAAAAATGTAATTGATGGAATGGCAGAGAATGGAATAAAATTATTAGCTATGAGATGTGCAGGTTTTAATAATGTGGATCTAAAAGCTATAAAAAATAGATTTAAGGTAGTGAGAGTTCCAGCTTATTCTCCATATGCAATAGCTGAATATACTATTGGTATGATACTTTCACTTAATAGAAAGATACATAAAGCCTATGTCCGTACTAGAGAGGGGAACTTCTCTATAAGTGGATTGATGGGGTTTGACTTATATGGAAAAACAGTGGGAATAATTGGAGCTGGAAAAATTGCTCAGATACTTATAAAAATTTTAAAAGGATTTGGAACAAAGGTAATAGCTTATGATCCATATCCAAATGAAAAAGTAGCTAAAGAACTAGGATTTGAATTTGTAGATCTTGATACTCTGTATGCTAATTCAGATATAATTTCTCTTAACTGTCCATTAACAAAAGATACTAAATATATAATAAATCGTAATTCTATGAATAAAATGAAAGATGGAGTTATGATAGTTAATACAGGAAGAGGGATGCTTATAGATACAGTTGATTTAATAGAAGCTCTTAAAGATAAAAAAATAGGAGCAGCAGCTCTTGATGTATATGAGGAAGAAGAGGATTATTTCTTTGAAGATATGTCTAATAAAGTAATAGAAGATGATATTTTAGGAAGATTACTTTCATTCCATAATGTTTTGGTTACTTCTCACCAAGCATATTTTACCGAAGAAGCAGTGGAGGCTATTACAAATGTAACCCTTAATAACATAAAAGATTTTATAGAAGGAAAAAAATTAGTAAATGAAGTTCCTCAAAATTAAAAATAAGGACTGCCTGGCAGTCCTTTTATTTTTTTATATAGTAAGGTGAATACATAGTAGAAGATACTATATGCTGGGATACATTTATTAATTGCTTTATTATAGAAATTTCAAAATATTCAAATTTTTCTATCTCAAGCTCTTTTTTTAGATAATTTATAATATTTTCAGTAAATCTATCTAGCATATTTCCATCATATCTCTTTTGCTCGTTGTTTATAACAATATCATAGAGTTTATATGTGATAAGATCTCTAAAAAGTTCTGTAATTTTTTCTTCTATCTGTTTTTTTCTATTTATAATAGATTTCAATTTATCTTTTTCTTTATCTTGAAGTAAAATTGTTGATATAAAATTTAATTCTTGATTAGAAAGGAATTTATGTTCTTGCCTTAAGCTTAAAATCTCTTTTTTGTTATTTTCTTTTACCTCATTAAATCTATTAATATAACTAATATAAAGCTCTAAAGGAAAATTTATCATAATATCACCCCAAATGTTATAATATGAAATATATTATAGTATTTTTAAACTAAATAGTCAAATAAAATATTAAAAAAATAGACTACTTAATTAATTCTCTCACTTTATACAATATAATTCCACAAGCCATAGCCACGTTAAGTGATTCAGCAGTTCCATATATAGGAATAATTACTTTTTCATCAGCAATATCTAAAAGATTTTTTCCTATTCCATTTCCCTCATTTCCAAAAATAATAGCGTTTTTATTGGATAAACTCATCTCTGTATATGGGATAGATGTTTTATCTAAAGCAGTGGCTATTAATTTATAATTTTTCTCCTTTAAAAATTCAACCATTCTTTCTTCAGTAAGATATGTAATTCTTACATTGAATATAGATCCCATTGTACTTCTTATAGTTTTTTCATTGTAACAATCTACACTTCCAGTAGTAAGAATTATGTCTTTAAACCCAGCGGCATCAACTGTTCTTATTATAGTCCCAAGATTTCCTGGATCTGATACTTTATCTAATACAATTATATTATCCTCAATCTCTTCTAAAGAATATTCATTAAAACTATATATCAATATAACCCCTTGAGAATTTTCTTGAGAAGTAAGTTGTTTAAAAAGTTGAGAAGAGAGAATATATTTATCACAAGAAAACTTGTTAAGTCTTTCTTGTATCACAGAAAAATCAAAATCACTATCTATAAAAATATAATTTGGTTCTTTTGAAAAATCTAAAAACTTAATTCCCTCTGCTAAAAATAATTTTTCCTGTTCTCTATATTTTTTTTGTTTTAATTTTTTTATTCTTTTAAAAAGATTATTGTCTTTACTATTTATTTCTAACATTATTTTCTCCTATAAAATTTTATTCTGGTATTTTTGATATAACTTTTTTATCTAGTAGAGATTTTGCATTGATATATATCTCTGTAACCCTTGTATCAGAATGTCCAAGAAAATCTCTAATCTCTAAAAGATCAGCTCCATTTGATGACAGCTCTGTGGCTATGGCGTGTCTTATATTATGTGGACTAATATCAAGTCCTATTGTTCTTCCCATATCTTGTATTATATTATATAGAGCTTTATAAGAAAGTTGTGTATTCTTTTCATATGAACTAGAAAAAACATAAAGTTCTTCCATATCTTCATTTGAATAGTTATACATATTTTTAACATAGTCCTTAAATGTTTTCAATTTTTCAACAAGTGTAGGATGAATAGGCTTAAATAACTCCTTACCACTCTTTGATTTTTCTATTTTAATATAATAGTCCTCATCTCTCTTCAATATATTTTTATATTTTAAATCAAGAAGTTCTTGACTTCTCATACCTGTATAAAATAAGGTGTTCATTATTATAGTATTTCTATATTCTTTCTCTCCTGATACCTTATAATTAGCAAGTATATTTTTTATATCTTCAAATGAAACTTTTAAAATATTATCTAAGTTTCTTCCTGTCTTAAATAATTTTATATGTTTTAATGGATTTTTTATATTATACTTTTCCAATTCATTATATAGAGATTTAAGAGCAGACATA
This sequence comes from Fusobacterium sp., assembly GCF_029258315.1. Classification (GTDB taxonomy): domain Bacteria; phylum Fusobacteriota; class Fusobacteriia; order Fusobacteriales; family Fusobacteriaceae; genus Fusobacterium_B. Next base: position 2,921 of record NZ_JARHZE010000094.1, read on the forward strand.
ATTTTATTAACTGATGTTTTTTTTAGCTTTCTTTCATAGAGAAGATGAGAGAGGTAATCTTCTACATCTTCTTCTGTTATATCTGTCATTAATTCTATAATCTCATCATTTTGAATAGGCTCTCCACTATCATAAACAAATAATAAAAAGTTATTCAAATAGAAAAAGTAATCTTTCATAGTCTTTTCACTACGATAAATTTCAAAAATAGACTTTCTATTTTCTTTTTCTCTTTTTTTTCTTCTTTTGACAATTACCTCTTGTTTATCTTTAACAATTAAATCCAAAATCGTACCTTCTTTAAATATTTTTTTATATAGGACTTTTAATTAAAATTTTTAAATTTTATTTTTTAAACTATAAAAAAATTCTTTCTTATCAAAAAAAGTCCTATTGTTTTATATATTTATAAATTTAAATTATATCTTCTAAATTTATCTCTTTTACTTCTCCCAACTCCATATCTTCAAGAAGAAGTTTTCCAAAAGATACTCTTTTTAGATATATAACTTTATTATCAATAGCCTCTACCATTTTTTTAACTTGATGAAATTTTCCCTCTCTTATAGTAAGAGAAAGAATATTAGTATCAATTTTAGATGCCTCAGCTGGCATTGTTATATATCCACCTATATCCACACCTTTTCTTAATTTTTCTAAATCTTCTTCAGAAAAATCTTTTTCAGTATGAGCTATATATGTTTTATCTACATGACTTTTAGGTGATAAAAGTTTATGATTAAGTTGGCCATCATTTGTAAGTAAAAGTAATCCTTCAGTATCTTTATCTAAACGTCCAACAGGAGCAAGATCTTTTTTTATTACCCAATCAGGTAGAAGATCCATAACAGTTTTATCCCTTGGATCCTCCACAGCAGTTACATACCCAGATTTTTTATTTAAAATATAGTATCTAAACTCTTTATATGAAAGAATATTGTCTTCATATTTTATAATATCACTTTTTTCATCTATATTATCTTTAGAAGAAATTTTAAAGTTTCCATTAACAGATATTTTTTTATTATCTATAAGAGACTTTACCTCTCTTCTACTACCTAATCCACATTCAGTTAAAAACTTATCTAATCTCATTATTGCCCCTTCATCTTATTAAAATCTTCCACAAGCTTTAAAATTCCCTTGGAATCATTTATACTGTAATTATACTCTTCACAATCTATAAAAAAGTTAAAGAGTTCCCACATATATAAATCATTTAATTTATATTTTTCTATATCTTTTTGTGGCAAATATTTTAAATAATTATATACCTCTGTATAAAAGTTAATTTCAAAAGCTCTATTAAATATCTCGTCTTTATTTAAAGTCAGGATATAATTTTTATAACTTTCGAACTCTTTTTTTAAATTGTTTTCTTTGTTCATTAAACTCTCCTTAAGTATTTCTCCTTATAATATTGTATCATAAAATTGATTATAATAAAATATATTGAATTTTTTTATTATATATAGACTATATAAAATAGATAATAAATTATATAAATAGATTTTATAAAAATTATATTGTTGACAACCAATACTAAAGATTATATGATAAATATATAGCTAAATAAAAGGGAGATGAGATATAAATGGATTTTTTATCAAGAAGAAGTATAAGAAAATATAAAGATATACCTGTGGAAAAGGAAAAATTAGATGAGATTTTAAAAACGGCTATTGTTGCTCCAAC
>NZ_JARHZE010000121.1 GCF_029258315.1 Fusobacterium sp.
CTTTTTAACTCCTCTGTGTTAAACTCCATATTTTTATCAAAACTATTAAAAGATAAAATCTGCTGGAAATCTGGGAAAGGTAACTCTATTGTTCTAGTTGAATAATAAGTTTTATCCCAAACAAAAACTAAATGTTTATCACTATATCCAATTATCATCTCTTTATCGTTATCTTTTATAAGCTTAGTAAATGAATTTACACTATCTAAAGGTATAGAGTAACTTCTCTCTTCTATACATTCATTTTCTTCTTCTAGATAAGCTAATCTATATGAATCACTTGATACAAATTCAAGCTTATCTTTTTTAAATAATACTCTTATACAATTTAATGCTAAATTATCAGTAGTAGGATATGCACAGAACTTACATTTTTCTAATCCTTGACTAAATATATTAGATTTGACAGAAGTTATTTTTGTAAACTCTTCTTTCTCTATCATAGGATAGTCTTTATCATCTAAAGTGATAAACTCTCCTTGATGAATAAATAATGAGTTATCCTTTGAAGAGATCTCTATCTCAGTTTCATCAAGAAGTTTTACATATTCTAGTATTAATTGAGATTTAACAACTATAACTCCCTCTTCTATAACCTTTCCATCTAATTCTTTTATAAGATTAGACTCTAAACTAGTTCCTATAAAAGTTATTCCATCTTTAGTAGCTTGTATCTTAAGCCCTGCTATTATAGGTTTTATAGGATTATCTTTTAATATAAGTGAAAAAGCTGATAATACATTTATAAACTCTTCTCTATTTACAACAAATTTCATTTCATCACCCTGTTAATTAATTTTTATTTTTTAAAATCCACCCTTTATTTTTTCCCAATATTTATTTTGTATACTTAGAGTAGATGTTGTATCTCTTAATAATTCACATTTTTCTAAATCTTCTATTTTAAATAAAGGTTTTTCTTCTGTAAATTCTCTAGCTGGAACATTTATAGATGGTAGGACAAGATAGTCAGCAACTAAAGCATAAACTTCTGGTCTATGTACATACTCTATAAATTTATGAGCAGCCTCTTTATTTGGAGCTGTCTTTAAAATAACAAATGAATCTAAAGAGAATAATCCACCTTTTTCAGGAACTATAAAATCAGTATGTTTTTTCTGCTCCTCTGTTAATTCCATATATATATTTTCTCCATAACCTTGAACTACTAAAAAATCCTCACTAGCAAAATTTTTACCAAAAGACTCCGAGTCAAATTTAGCTATATTCTTCTTCCAACCTTTTATTTTTTCTTCTGCCTCTTTAAATGCTTTTTCATCACCAACTGTTTGAGGATATCCACTCATCAAAAGACCAGAACCTAAAACTTCCCTCATATCATCTAATAAAGTCATTCTACCTTTTAAATCACTTCTTTCATAGATACTATAATCTCTTGGATAATCTTTTACATATTTTGTATTAACAACTATTAAAGTAGCACTTACTGCATAAGGAATAGTGTATTCATTATTTGGATCAAACTCACTAAGTCTTTTTAATATATTTTTATCCAAATTCTCAAATGTAGAAATTTTTGATTTATCTATCTTATCAAGCATATTTTCCTTCATCATTATTTCTACATAATCTGGTGACGGTAAAACTAAATCATAACCTGTTGCTCCAGCTTTTAATTTAGTAAACATCTCTTCGTTGGTTGAATATATATCTTCCATTATTTTTATCCCAGTTTCTTTTTCAAAACCTTCAAAAACTTCACTTGGAATATATTCTGCCCAGCTATATACATGAAGAACATTTTTTCCTATCTCCATTTTTTCTTCACTCTTTTCTCCACAAGATACAGCTCCCACAGCTATAATTCCTGCTACAAAAATCTTAGAAAATGAGTTTAAAAAATTTTTTCTCAACTTACCCCTCCTATTTATTAGTAGTACTAAATTATTATACACCATAATTTCTGTTTTAACAAGTAAATAATTAATATAGTTTATCTTATAAAAAATGACTTTACAATTTTTTAAAATTTTAGTAAAATGTAATGTAGAGATTTTTTTGAATGAGAGGTGGTTTTTTAGATGGACACGTATTCCTTGTGTAGCAAGAATATTTAAAAAATCTCTTTATCATCTTTTATGATAGGTAAAGAGTGGTTTATTATGAAAGGTGGTTTTTATGATTCAAATAACAAAAACAAATGAAAAAGGCAAATTAGATTATCTTTATTTTAAAAATGATGAAGATGAGATAGTAAACTATGAAATACTTAAAGAAAAAAATACTTGGATTAATTTAATATCTCCCACTGAGGAAGAAATAGAAGCTTTAGAAGTAGTATTGGATATTCCTCAAGAACATATAAGAGCAGCTCTTGATGAAGAGGAAAAATCTCGTTTAGAGATAGATGGAGATATCATCTTGATCATTATAGATATACCTATTCATAATGATGGAGATGATAAATGTTCATTTACCACAATTCCACTTGGGATTATATTGTTACAAGATAATATAATCACAATAACAATAGATAAGTTTCCTTTAATAGATGAATTTATTAAGGGAAAAGTAAAAGAGTTCTTTACTTTTAAAAAGACTAGATTTATTCTTCAACTTCTATTTAGAAATACATCATATTACTTATATTATCTAAGACAAATCGGTCGTGTAAGTGATGTAGTAGAAAATCGTTTAAAGAAAAATTTGGATAATGATGAATTAATGTTACTTCTTGAGCTTGAAAAAAGTTTGGTTTACTTCACAACATCATTAAAATCAAATGAGGCAGTTCTTGATAGAATTATGAGAATGCAACTTGTTAAGAAATATCCTGATGATATGGAACTTCTTGATGATATAATCATAGATACAAAACAGGCAATAGAGATGGCAAGTATATATTCAAGTGTCTTAGTTAGCACTCGTGATGCTTTTTCTACTATTATGTCTAATAACCTAAACAATGTAATGAAAAGACTTACTTCTATAACAGTTGTTTTGGCTGTGCCAACTATTATATCTGGTATATGGGGAATGAATGTATTTGTTCCATTCAGTGAAAGTCCTTTTGGTTTCGTTACTGTTATAATTATATCTATACTTTTAAGTATACTTATAACTATATGGCTTTCTAAAAATAAAATGTTATAAAATTAGATTTTAAATGCAGTAGCTTATTTGTTACTGCATTTTTATATTATTAATTAAAATCAATCTATCTTTGATAAATTTTTTTCTTATTTAGAAAAAGACTTCCAATCATTAGATATATACTCTAAATCTTGGAAGTCATTTTTATTTTTTTATAAATATTTCATCATATTTTCTTAAAATATATCCTCCAAAAAATAGAGGAAAAAGGAATATGTAAATACAGAAACTAACTAAAAATTTTATAAAATTTTGTTTATTCATCTTAACCCTTCTTACATATGTTTATTAAGCTTTCTTACAGATCTTAAAACTTCTTTATTATTTATAACTTTATCATAAATACTTAGAAACCAATTCAACTGTTCTTCATTTATTTTAAGGTTTTCCATTATATAATCTTCTAATTGTTTTACCTCTTCTGGAAAAAGATTTACCTTAGTAGTGTTATTTATCTCAAGAACTGTTTTTCCACCACCAAAATATAATAGAATTCTCTTCCAGTT
>NZ_JARHZE010000061.1 GCF_029258315.1 Fusobacterium sp.
AATATTAAAGAGAGGAAAAATTTTCCTCTCTTTTTTAAGTGTTAATAAAATTTTTTATAAAAGAAGCCACTGTTCCCCTATCAACCTTAAGTCTTCTTGCAATTTCAGATTTTGAAATTTTTTTATCAAGTAAATTAGTTATATATTTTTCTTTACCTGTCAACTTAACTTTTTTTGCTTTTCCTAAAGGACGTCCCAATTTTACTCCTTCAGCTTTTTTTCTTGCAAGAGCCTCTTTTGTTCTTTGACTAATAAGATTTCTTTCTATTTCGGCAGAAAGACCAAAAGCAAAAGCTAAAACTTTACTTTGAATATCTTCTCCAAGTCTATAATTATCTTTTATAGTCCAAACCTTACATTCTCTTGTCATACAAATATTTAATATTTCCATTATCATAAAAAGGTTTCTTCCTAGTCTTGAAAGTTCAGAACAAATAATCAGATCACCTTTTTTTATTTTTTTTAATAATTTTCCTAATTTTCTTTTATCATAATTTTTTGTTCCACTAATTGTTTCCTCTATCCAACCATCTATTGAAATATTTTCTCTTTCGCAGAATCTAATTATTTCATATTTTTGATTTTCTACAGTTTGTTTGTCGCTGCTAACTCTTACATATCCGTATACCATAAATTTAATTCCTCCTTTTATATAAATATTATAAAATATAAATTTTCATATTTTAAATATTTTTTTATAAAAGAAAGAAAAAAGAGAGGAAAATTTTTCCTCTCTTTGGTATTTTATATTAGTTTTAAATTAGAATCTATATGACCATCCAAATGTAAAGTTTTGATAGTATTTCTCAGTCACATCATCAGTATGTCCGTCTTTTAAATCCCATTTTCTAAATTCATAAGCATAGTTAGCATAAACGTTTAAGCTTTCTGTCATAGCATAATTAGCTTTTAAATAGATTCTATTTCTTCCAAAATCATCATAATTTCTATGTGGTGTTGGTTTTTCATAATTCTTATCTTCAGTTATATTAAATCTACCTTCTGTTGATAGTGTTAATTTACCTGATTGATATAATGGAGCATATATTCTTATTTGTTGAGCTAAAGAATCTTCATATTTAGTTAGTTTATTATCTTCAACTATAGAAGTATCTCCTAAAGTTTTTGTATAATCTAACATATACTTCACTGTAACTGGACCAAATTTTGCTCCAATTGGGAACCATTCAGCTCTTAAAACATCATTTGTTCCATCATTAAATTGATACCAGAAATCTCCTGATGATAAGAACATTCCGTGTGAATAATCATATCTACCATAGAATCTTTCAAAGTCATCTTCTCCTCTATATCTAAATCCTAATTTTAAATCATCATTTACTTTATTCCAAACATCAAATTGGATTCTTCCACGACTTGAATTTACGTCGTCATTTTTATCGCTGTATGCCCATTGTTTAGCTCCTTCAAATCCAATTGTCCAATTTTCATAAGCTAGTCCAACTCTGTTATATAACCAAGCTGTTGTATCATCTGTACCATTTGTATGTTCTATCTCAACTTCTTGTCCAATTGATGTTACTGTTAATTCTGGTGCTGCGTAAGTTGCTGCAGAAACAACTCCAAGTGCTGCTAATAAAAGTGCTAATTTTTTCATAATAAAATTTCCTCCTTGAATTGCATAATAATATACCATCTTAACGATGTTTACTTTCATCCACAAATCAATCATACATTATTTTTTCTATTTTGTAAACCTTTTTTTTGTTTTTTTTTAAACTTTTTTTGCTTTTTTTCAGACAATTATTTTTTTTATTTCATTTATTTTTTTAATTCAAATAAAATATTATAATTAAAAAATAATATATTTTATTAATTTATTTCATATAAAAAAATGATCTGTTTTCAGATTTTTTTTAAAATTTTATTGTTTTTTATTCTTTTTTTCTTAATTAGAAATATTTCATCTTATTTAATACATATATTTTTATACAATTTCATAAACTCTGTATTTAACAATTTATTTCATTTTTAAATATAAATTATTTATTTTAAATACTTTATTTGATTTTTAATTTTATAAAAATATTTTTCTTGTCTTTATAGTAAAGTTTATTTTTCCCAATTCTATAATATATGTATCATTATTTAATTTCTATTTTGTTCTTGAGACCATTTTAACTTGAAAACCATTTCTTTTTTTGATATAATTTTTTTATTAAATAATTTAATATTTTTATGGAGACGATGTTTTATGCAAACACTAAAATATGTATATGGTCCCATTCCATCAAGAAGACTTGGACGTTCTTTGGGAGTTAGTCCTATACCAAAAAAAACTTGTAACTATTCTTGTGTTTATTGCCAACTAGGAAGAACTAATAAAATGACTAATGAAAGACAAGAATTTTTTAAACTTGAAGATATTATAGCGGAATTTAAAGATTATTTAAAACATTCTGATGGTTTTGATGTTGTAACAGTTGTTGGAGAAGGAGAACCTACTCTATATTCAAGACTTGGGGAATTAGTTAGAACTTTAAAATCTTTAACTACTAAACCAGTTGCTGTTATTACTAATGGAGCTTTACTTAATGATAAAAAAGTTCAGGAAGATTTAATGGAAGCAGATATTGTTCTTCCTTCTGTTAATGCTTATGATGATACAATTTCTAAAAAAATAGATAGACCTTATGGTAGAATTAAATTTGAAGATATTCTTAATGGAATTATTGAATTTTCTCATAAATATACTGGAGAACTTTGGCTTGAAATTATGTTACTTGATGGTATAAATGATGATAAACATTCTATTGAAGAATATAAAAAATTATTAAAAAAAATAAAATATACTAGATTATATTTAAATACCCCTGTAAGACCACCAGCTGAAGTATATATTAATATGGTATCAAAAGAAAATATGAAGTATGCTGTGGAAGAATTAAAAGGAATTTCCATTGATATGTTAAGTGATGGAGCTTTTTATAGTGAAATTGATGACAATCACGAAGCAGTTTTAAGCCTATGTAAAAGACACCCTATGAATCAATTTGAACTTAGAAGTTTTTTAAATAGTAGAAAAGTTTCTAATATTGATGAAGTTATTGAAGAAATTGAAAAAGATGAAAAAATAAATGTTATAGACTATAAAGGAATAAAAACTTATCGTCTAAAATAAAAAAAATTTTTGTTAAATTTTATTTAACTTTTAATTTTTTTATAAATTTCAAAAAAATTTAAAATTATAATAAATATCATACTGATAAAGAGGAGTAGAACTTTTACTCCTCTTTTTATTTTTTGATTTTTCATCCATGTGTTTAAATAAAATTAATTATCTTATAAAAAAACATTTTTTCTATTTTTTGTTGTTGATTTTTATTTTTTTCTATGATATAATCATCTCATAAATGAAATGATTACATTCAAAATAAAGAAATACAATTTTATATATGAAAGTTTATATAAGGAGGTAGGTAGTATATGTCTTTTAAAACAAGTGAGGTACATGAAAATCTTCGTCAAAGGGTTAGAGAATTTGCCGAGAGTGAAATAAAACCAATTGCATTTATGTTAGATCAAAATAATGAATTTCCAACTGAGGCTATTAAAAAATTTGCTGAAATGGGACTTATGGGTATCCCTTATCCGAAGGAATATGGTGGAGCTGGTATGGATACTTTAAGTTATGCTATCGCTGTTGAAGAGTTATCTAGAGTTGATGGTGGAACTGGAGTTATTTTATCTGCACACGTTTCATTAGGTACTTATCCTATTTATGCTTTTGGTACTGAGGAGCAAAAACAAAAATATTTAATTCCTTTAGCTAGTGGAGAAAAATTAGGAGCTTTTGGACTTACTGAACCAAATGCTGGATCTGATGCTGGTGGAACTGAAACAACAGCTGTTCTTGAAGGAGATTATTATATTTTAAACGGTGGAAAAATATTTATAACTAATGCTGACAAAGCTGATACTTATGTAGTTTTTGCTGTTACTACTCCAGATATTGGTACTAGAGGAATAAGTGCTTTCATAGTTGAAAAAGGTTGGGAAGGATTTACTTTTGGAGATCACTATGACAAAATGGGTATTCGTTCTTCATCAACTGCTGAATTAATTTTTAATAATGTAAAAGTTCCTAAAGAAAACTTACTAGGAAAAGAGGGAGAAGGATTTAAAATAGCTATGGCTACTCTTGATGGAGGAAGAATTGGTATAGCATCTCAAGCACTTGGTATCGCTCAAGGAGCTTTTGAAAATGCTCTTGCTTATGCAAAAGAAAGAATCCAATTTGGAAAACCAATAGCACAACAACAAGTAATCTCATTTAAATTAGCAGATATGGCTACAAAGATAAGAGCTGCTAGATTTTTAGTTTATAGCTCTGCTGAACTTAAAGAAAATCACGAACCTTTTGGAATGGAATCAGCTATGGCTAAACAATATGCATCTGATATCTGTTTAGAAGTTGTAAATGATGCTCTTCAAATTTTCGGTGGTACTGGTTACCTAAAAGGAATGGAAGTAGAAAGATCTTATCGTGATGCAAAAATATGTACTATCTATGAAGGAACTAACGAAATCCAAAGAGTTGTTATAGCATCTCACCTTATTGGAAAAATGCCAAAATCTGAAGGTTCTTCATCTAAAAAGAAATCTTCTAAAGGACATGCTACTGGACTTCGTAAAAATATAATATTTAAAGATGGAGATATGACTGAAAAAGTTAATGCTCTTGTTGAAGCATTAAAGAAAGATGGATATGATTTTACAGTTGGTATCCCTTCTGATACTCCTATCTCTCAAGCTGAACGTGTTGTTAGTGCTGGTAAAGGTATTGGAGAAAAAGAGAATATGAAACTTATTGAGGACTTAGCTTACCAAGCTGGAGCAGCTATTGGATCTTCAAGACCTGTTGCTGAAACTTTAAGATATGTTCCTCTTGATCGTTATGTTGGTATGTCTGGACAAAAATTTAATGGAAATCTATATATAGCTTGTGGAATTTCTGGAGCTGGACAACACTTAAAAGGAATAAAAGATGCTACAACAATAGTTGCTATAAATAATAATCCAAATGCACCTATATTTAAAAATGCTGACTATGGTATAGTTGGAGATTTAAAAGAAGTTTTACCTCTTCTTACTGCTGCTCTTGACAACGGAGAAGAAAAACTTCCTGCACCACCTATGAAAAAAATGAAGAGATCTGTTCCTAAACCTACTAGATCTTCTTCTTGGAAACGTTATGTGTGCAGTGGTTGTGGATATGAATATGACCCAGCTATTGGAGATGAAGAAAATGATATCGCTCCAGAAACTTTATTTGAAAAGTTACCTGAAGAGTGGATTTGTCCTGATTGTGGAGAAGAAAAAACAGCTTTTATTTGTATAGATGAAGATTAATTTTAAATTTGCTACTTTAATTGGAGGAGGAATGCTATGCATAATGTTAGAAAAGTAACTGATGATATCTTTTGGGTTGGAGGAGATGATCATCGTTTACACCTATTCGAAAATATACACCCTATCGATAGAGGGGTTTCATATAACTCATACTTATTATTAGATGAAAAAACTGTATTATTTGATACTGCTGATTGGTCTATTGGTAGACAATTTATTGAAAATATAAAATATGTTTTAGGAGATAGAAAATTAGATTATATGGTAATCAACCATATGGAACCTGACCACGCTGCAATGATGCAAGAGGTTATCTTCCATTATCCAGATGTAAAAGTAATCAGTTCTGAGAAAGCCTTTTACCTTATGAATCAATTTGGATTCAATGTTGATCCTGAAAAAACTGAAACAGTTGTTGAAGGGGATACTAGAAAATTTGGTAAACATGAAATATTATTTGTTGCAGCTCCTATGGTACACTGGCCAGAAGCTATGGTAAGTTTTGATCTAACTAACGGAGTACTATTTAGTGCTGACGCTTTTGGAAGTTTCGGTTCTCTAGATGGAAAATTATTCAATGATGAAGTTGAATTTGATAGGGAATGGTTAGATGATGCTAGAAGATATTATACTAATATAGTTGGTAAATATGGACCTCATGTTCAAGCTCTATTGAAAAAAGCTGCTGGTATAGATATTAAAGTGATCTGTCCTTTACACGGTCCAGTTTGGAGAAATAATCTTGGATATTTCTTAGATAAATATGATAAATGGAGTAAATATGAACCTGAGGAAAAAGGTGTTATGATAGTTTATGCTTCTATGTATGGTAATACAGAAAATGCAGCCTCTGTTCTAGCTACTAAATTAGTTGAAAAAGGAATCACTAAAGTTAAGATGTATGATGTATCAAAAGTTCACGTATCTAATCTTATATCAGATGCCTTTAAATATAGCCATATAGTTTTTGCTTCAGTAACTTACAATTTAGGAATCTATCCTCTAATGCACAACTTCTTAATGGATATGAAAGCTCTTAATCTACAAAAAAGAACTGTTGCAATATTAGAAAATGGTTCTTGGGCTTGTAAATCTGGTTCTCTAATGAGAAACTGTTTAGAGCAAATGAAAGATATGAATATTTTAGATGAGAAAGTTACTCTTACTTCTTCTATGAATGAGGGAACTCATCAAGAAATGGATAGTCTTGTTGAAGCCATTTATGAAAGTATCACAAAATAATCTTATATAGACTTTCTTAAGGTAGAAAATTTTATTTTCTACCTTATTTTTTTTGCAATAGAATAAAAAACTCTGTATAATAGAATATAGTATTCAATATTTTACGGAGGATTTTATGGAAAAGATAATAAAAAAAGTTGCTGCTATTCATGATCTATCTGGTTTTGGAAGATCTTCTCTTACTAATATTATTCCTATTTTATCAACTATGGGAATCCAAGTTTGTCCTTTACCAACTGCTATTTTATCAACTCACACTGGTGGATTTACTGATTTTAGTTTTATTGATTTAACTGATAATATGGAAAAAATAATGGAACATTGGGATAAACTTAATTTAGAGTTTGATTGTATCTATTCTGGTTTTTTAGGTTCTCATAAACAGATTGATGTTGTTTCAAGATTTATTGATAGATTTGGAAATAAAAATAATCTAACTGTAATAGATCCTGTTCTTGGTGATGATGGAGAACTATATAAAACAATGGGAAATGAAATGGTTCAAGAGATGAAAAAGCTTATAAAAAAAGCTGATATAATCACTCCTAATTTTACAGAAGTTTGTCTTTTATTGGATAAAGAATATGTTGATAATATCAACGAAGAAATTGTTAAAGATTATTTAATAGAACTAGCTGAAATGGGGCCAAAAATTATAATAGCTACAAGTATTCCTGAAGAGGAAACTATTTTAAATGAAAAATATTCAAATGTAATAGCCTATGATAAAGAAAATGACGTTTTCTGGAAAATAAGATGTAAATATATCCCTGCTTCATATCCAGGAACTGGAGATTGCTATACAAGTGTGGTAATTGGTAGTCTTTTACAAGGGGATAGTTTGCCTATTGCAATAGATAGAGGGACACAATTTATAACTCAGTGTATAAGAGCTAGCTATGGATTTAAATACAATCCTAGAGAGGGAATTCTTTTAGAAAAAATGTTAAATATTTTAAATATGCCTGTAATATCTAATGGATACGAAATTCTTAATTATAAATCTAAAAAATAATTTTTCCAAAAAATAGAAAAAGCTGTACTTCATCACTAGTCAGCTTTTTCTACAATTTTTTAAAAGTTTAGGGTAGGAATCCGACTTATTTTAGGAGAGATAAATCGGACGCTTTGAAACTTATCACCATTGTTTCAAAGAAGAAATATCCTTTTCTTGATATTATAGTATCATAAAATATTTAGTTTGTCAAATTATTTTTTAAAAAAATTATAAATTTTTTAAAGTTTTTTTTTACAAAAAACTATTGACTTTTATAAAAAAAAGTTGTAAGCTATTCACATACATTTGTATAAAAAATTGGAGGATTTTATGAAGGGGCATATTATATTTTTAGCTGATTTAATAAATAATAACAATAATAATATGTTGGGATTTGGACTTAAGTAAAAAATTAGGTACAAATCCATTTTCACTTAAAAATGATTTGTACCCGACCTTCTTAAAATATTAAGCCATTCGGGTACAACCGAATGGCTTTTTTTATTAAAAAATAATTTATTTATATTTATAAAATTTAAAGGAGTGAAGACAGTATGACGAAAGATTACGATTGCAAACTAAACCTATATGAAACAGAGGTTGCCATAAAAAAAATAAAGGACTATTTCGAGAGAACTCTTGCTTATGAATTAAACTTAACTAGGGTTTCAGCACCTCTTTATGTTAGAAGATCATCTGGATTAAATGATGACTTAAGTGGTAGCGAAAGACCAGTTATATTTGATACAAAATGGGATAAAGGAGAGGAATTTCAAATTATACACTCTCTAGCAAAATGGAAAAGAATGGCTCTTAAAAGATATAACTTCCCTAACCACTCAGGACTTTACACAGATATGAATGCCATCAGAAGAGATGAGGATTTAGATAATATCCACTCTATGTATGTTGACCAATGGGACTGGGAAATGACTATAAAAAAAGAAGAAAGAAATATGAGTACTTTAAAATCTGTAGTTAGAGAAATATACAGAGCTCTTAGAAAAACTGAAGAGTATCTATTAAGAGAATATCCTGTTTTCTCTAAAAAATTACCTCACGATATTACTTTTATAACTTCTCAAGAATTAGAAGATCTTTATCCTGAACTTACTCCAAAAGAAAGAGAAGATGCTATAACTAAAATTCACAAAGCTGTTTTCATTTCTCAAATAGGAAAAACTTTAAACTCTGGTAAAAAACACGATGGAAGAGCACCAGACTATGATGACTGGAACCTAAATGGAGATATATTAATTTGGAACCCTACTCTTGGACACGCCCTTGAATTATCTTCTATGGGAATAAGAGTAGACGAAGAAACTCTTGATGCTCAATTAAAGGCTAGTGGACTTGAAGAAAGAAAAAAACTATCTTTCCATAAAGCTCTACTTAATGGGGAACTTCCTTATACTATTGGTGGAGGACTTGGACAATCAAGAATTTGTATGCTTTTCTTAGAAAAATTACATATTGGAGAGGTTCAAGCATCTGTATGGCCTGATGAAATGGTTGAAGAATATGCAAAACTTGGAGCACATTTCCTATAAAATTTTAA
>NZ_JARHZE010000065.1 GCF_029258315.1 Fusobacterium sp.
TTTAACAAAAAAAATTTTTTTGTTAAAAAAATTTGAAAAATAAAAAAAAAGTGATATAATACTGCATATGGATTTTTTCGAAGAAAATTTAATAAAAAAGAATGCTTGAATAAAAGGTTCTAAATGATATTTGCCACTAATTTTATTTTAATATATGGAGGACAAAATGGAGAAAGTTTATCAAGGGAAAACAAAGAATGTTTACAAATTAGAGAATGGAAACTTCTTATTAGAGTTTAAGGATGACTGTACTGGAAAAGATGGAGTATTCGATCCAGGTGAAAACGCAGTTGGTTTAACAATCGAAGGAATTGGAAAAGCTAACTTAAAAATGTCTGAATATTTCTTTGAAATTCTTAACAATGCTGGAGTAAAAACTCATTACATATCAGCTGATTTAGACAAGGGAACAATGGAAGTTGTACCAGCTAAACCTTTTGGAAAAGGATTAGAAGTAATTTGCCGTTTTAGAGCTGTTGGAAGTTTTTATCGTCGTTATGCTGAATACATTAAAGAAGCAGGTGAACTTTCTGCATATGTAGAAACTACATTTAAAAATGATAAGCTAGGAGATCCATTAGTAACAAAAGATGGTTTAGTAGCATTAGGTGTTATGACTGCTGAGCAATATGATTCTATGAAAGAGAGAACTCAAAGAATCTCTACAATAGTAAAAGATGAACTAGCTAAAAAAGGTTTGGACCTTTATGATATTAAATTTGAATTCGGAATAGACAATGCTGGAGAGGTAATCTTAATAGATGAGATCGCTTCAGGAAATATGCGTGTATATAAGGATGGAGTAATTGTTAATCCAATGGATTTAACAGAAATGTTCTTCGCATAAGATAAAAGATTAAATTAACAGAGGGATTTTTTCTCTCTGTTTTTTTATTATAAAGTTATGGATTTAATAATTTAAAAGAATTTTTAAAAGATAATAAAAATAAGAAAAAATTTTTAAGTTTTTTATTAATTAGGATTATAAAATTATCTTTAATATTAAATTGTAGTGAAATAAAAAAATTTTTATATTAAAAATAAATAGGATTTAAATCTATATTTTTATAAAAAATTAATTTTCTAGAGATATTAAAAATAAAAAAAGATGCAATCAATGCATCTTTTTTATCTATATTTATAGATAAGTTTAAATATCAGAAAGAACTTTTATAACTTTTCCAACAACATTAAAATTTTCTCCCGGACCGATATAGATAGGGGAATAATTTGGATTATCACTAACAAGAGCGATATAATTTTTAGTTATTTTTAATCTTTTTACATAGGCTTGATCATCTATGAAAAAAGCTCCAATTTCTCCATTTTTAACAGTCATATTTTTTTTACAAATAATAATAGAACCATTTTTTATAGTAGGTTCCATAGAATCTCCAACAACATTTACAGCAAAAATATTTTGGCTTGAATTATTTAACCCAGGTAACATAATATAATCTTCAATATCATTGTCTGTAAAAGCTCCTAAACCAGCAGAGATTCTTTCAAAAAGTGGGATAGCATTATCAGATATTTCAGTAAGTTGTTTTGCACTATTTTTTTTATTAGTTTTAATTTCAGTTTTTAATTTTTCGATTTTATCAACTATAATTTTAGGTGTTCTTTCAATAGCAGCTAAGTAAAGCATATATTCTTGTTCTTCAGGGCTAAGATTTAAACAACTAGCCATTCTAAAAAGAATATCTTCACTAGGTGGATTTTTTACCTCTCCTCTTTCAATAGAGTTGAAATATGATTGAGTTATATTTATCATTTTAGCAAATTTATTTTGACTTATTCCCAAAGATTCTCTTTTTTCTTTTAAATATTCTGTAAAGGTCAAGATAGTACCTCCTTTTTAATTTATAATTTCTTATAAATAATTATACTATATTTTTAGATAGAATGCAATAAGATTAAAATTCTATTGACAAAAATAGATAAGTATATTATAATTCTATTATAGATAATTATAGTTAAACTTAAAGGGGGAATTTTTATGAAAATACTTATAAAAAATAAAAAATGGAATGTCTTTTTAGGAAATACAGTATTAGAATGTGATGTAAATCAAAAAGAGGGAATATTTTTTATAAAATTTGAGTATGGAAATAAAATTGTGAAAATAAAAAGTAAGAATATAGATAATACTTTAAGACACCTAGAAGAAGTTTTTAATGAAATGGAAATACACAAAGAATTAAAAGAAAGAATAGCAATATAAAAAACCACTTAAAATTAATTAAGTGGTGAAGTAAATCTATTTTAAAATTTCATATATTTTTTTCAAATCAAGATTAAGACGCATTAATTTAGCAAGTTTTTTTAGTTCGGTTTCTTGATGAGTTTCCATATTTACATAATCTAAAATTGGTTCTAGTCCTTTTTTTGATCTAAGTTTATTTAAAAACTTTCTAGTAAATTTAGGGGAGTTAAATAATCCGTGAATATAAGTTCCAATAATATTATCTTTACAAATAAGGGCAAAATTATCTTCACCAGTAACAGAAAACTTAGAATCTTCACCAGTTGTGACTCCTTGGTGAATTTCACAACCACTTACTGTAATACCATCAAACCCTTCTAAAATACCAGTACAATTAGTTAAAGTTTTAGTAACTTGTTTTGTATATTTTTTTTCTTTCATATTTGTTGTCATATTAAGGATTCCTAAAGTTTCAGCTTTTATAAAAGAACTTTCAACTTGTTTTAAATCTTTTATAGCTTTACCAAGCATTTGGAAACCACTGTGAATAGCCACAACAGGAGTTCCTTTGTTTATATAATCAACAATTCCTTGAGTGATTTTTCTTGCTTCTATAAGAGTATAATCATAAATAGCATTTTTACTTCCTGGTAAAATAATAAGATCAAAATCTCCAGTAAGTTGCTCTTTTGAATTTATATATGTTAAATTAACATCTTCATAAACTAGAAGTGAGGTAAAATCAGTGGAATTTGATAATTTTTCAAAATTAATAACTGCTATATTTAAATCTTTTTTAGCCTTTTCGTCCTTTGGAGAAAAATTATAGCTGTCTTCATTTTCTAAATCTAAATCAATATATGGTAAAATTCCAAGACAAGGGACATTAAGATTATTAGATTTTAGTTTTTCTTCTAGTAGACTGACCCCTTCTATTAATAAAGAGGTATCTCCTCTAAATTTATTTAAAATATATCCTTTTATCCTATCTCGATCAGCCTTATCTAAAAGCATAAGAGTTCCAAAGATAGATGCAAAAACTCCCCCTCTTTCAACATCGGCCACTAAAATAACATTTGAGTCAGCAATTTCTGCCATTCCCATATTGACAATATCATTTTTTCTAAAGTTTATTTCGGCAGGACTTCCAGCCCCCTCAATTACTCCAATTTCAAAATTTTCTTTTAAAATATTATAGTTTCTAACAATTATTTCTCTAAATAGAGGGTTATTTTTATAATATTCTTTTGCTTGCATATTTTTAAAAGGAATACCTTCTAGTATAACTTGAGAAGAATTATTATCACCAGTCGGTTTTAAAAGAATCGGATTCATAAAAGCTTTAGGTGTTGTATTGGCAGCTTCGGCTTGAATAACTTGAGCTTTACTCATTTCCTTTCCATCTTCATCAACAAAAGAGTTTAAAGCCATATTTTGCGACTTAAAAGGTGCTACTTTATAGCCATCTTGAGAAAAGATTCTACATAAGCCGGCAGTTAAAACAGATTTTCCAACTGATGAACCAGTTCCTTGTAACATAATTTTTTTGTGCATATATTAATACCTCATAATTTTTTATTTATCAATCAATTATAGTATATTATAAAATTAGAAAAAAATAAATATTTTTTATATAATAAGTGATTAAATTCGGAATAAGGTCACTTATTTTTTATTTTGTTATATTTTGTTGTTTACAATAATTTCTAGGAGTCATATTAGTATATTTTTTAAAAACTTTTGTAAAATGACTTAAATCATTAAAACCACAATCATAAGCAATTTCTGTAATAGATAATTGAGATTCTTTTAATTTTTCTTTAGCGCATTCAATTCTATAATAATTTAGATATTCAATAGGACTAGTTTGAGTAATTTCTTTAAAAAATTTACAAAAATAATTCATATTTAGATCTAGAGAGTCTGCTAAATCTTTTAATGATATATCATACATATATTTTTGTTGGATAAATAAAATAACTTTTTTTATTTGTAACAATTTTTTTTGATCCTTAGATTTAAATTCTAAATTGTTAGTAAATAAATTAAGTTCTTTAACAATTCCAAGAAAGTAATAAAAAAGTCCATAAAACTTTAGTTTATATCCTGGAGCTTGATTTTTTATTGTTTGAAAAATATTTTCTAAAATAGCATGAGAGGTTTTATCCTTTTCAGAATATAATATTTGAATTTCCTTCTTAAAACTAATAATACTATTAATAAAAGTATTAGAAAAATTAATTTCTTTTCTAAAATAAGATAGATCAAAAACAAGACATTCATAGGCACAATTTTTAGGAATTCCAGAATGAATGAATCCACTGTTAATAAAGGCTATGTCTCCTTTGCTTAAATAATAAGTTTCAGCATTAATATTTAATTCAAAACTTCCCTGTAAAATTCTAATAAACTCACATTCGTTATGCCAATGAATATCCATATTATATCTAGGGTGAGTATAATTTACAGGATAATAGGCAACAGGAAAAGCTTTTGTTCCATGAGAGATTTTTTCTTTGAATTCGATATTTTTCATATTTTACCTCCAGTTCAAATAATAATGTTTAACAAAAATATTTAAGCTTTTAAATTTTTCTTCATAATAAATTATATATTTATTTTAATAAAAAAAATAAAAAAGTGAAAAAAAGACGAATTAATACTAATATATCACAAGAAAAAAACAAAAATCAAGTATAAAATAAAAATATAATAAATATTTTTAAAAAGAAATAACTAGAATCAGTATTAAGTATTCTCTTATAGTGCACATTTTAAGAAGAAGTTCAAAAAAGTTTAAGGAGGAGAAAATGTTAAAAAACGTACCAAAAATTATTTCACCTGAATTATTAAAAGTTTTATGTGAGATGGGACACAGTGATTATTTAGTTATTGCTGATGGAAATTTTCCAGCTGAAAGTATTGGAAAAAATTGTAAAGTAATAAGAATGGATGGTCATGGAACTCCAGAAGTATTAGATGCAATACTACAATTATTTCCTTTAGACAAGTATGTAAAATCACCAGTTGGTTTAATGGAAGTTATGAAAAATGATCCAGTGGAAACACCTATTTGGGATGAATACAAAAAAATAGTAAAAAAATACGAAGACAGGGGCGATGTTTTCGAAGAAATAGAAAGATTTAAATTTTATGAAAAAGCTAAAGGAGCTTATTGCATAGTAGCAACTGGCGAGAGTGCTTTATATGCAAATATAATATTACAAAAGGGCGTAATTTAAAATAATATAAGGAGGATTTAAAATGGGGTTTGAAAATACAGGGGCAGTAATTAATGAAAATATAGTAGTAGAAAAAAAAGAAAAAGTAGAAGTAGTAGAAAAAAAATATAGATTGACTTTTATAATGTTGGTTTCTTGTTTCATATTATGGGGGCTTTTAAATAATATGACAGATAACTTGGTTCCAGCATTTGGAAAGATTTTTATGATGTCAGCAGTTGACTCATCACTTGTACAGTTTGCCTTCTATGGTTCTTATGCAGTTCTAGCAATTCCAGCAGCATTAATAATTAAAAAATATACATTTAGACATGGAGTTTTGATAGGATTAGGATTTTATATAATAGGAGCCTTAGGATATATCCCAGCAGCAATATTACAAAATTATAATATATTTTTAGTTTCTATCTTTATACTTGCAGGAGGATTATCAATACTTGAAACAACTTGTAATCCATTTGTAATATCTTTAGGTGATGAAGAGACAAGTATAAGAAGAATAAATTATGCACAAGCATTTAATCCTTTAGGATCTTTAGTTGGACTATTTATGGCTAAGTTTTTAATCTTAGGAAATTTAAATCCAGCAGATTACAATGAGAGATTACTAATGGAACCTAAAGTTTTAGAATCAATAAGAGTAAAAGAATTATTCTGGGTTTGTGTTCCATATGTAGGACTTATAATAATAGCTTTTATCATTTGGGTATTTTTCTTAAAAAATAAATCTTCACAAAAAGATGAAGATGGAGAGTTAAATTTTGGACAATCTTTAAAAACATTATTAGCAAATAAAAGATATGTATTTGGTGTAATTGCACAGTTCTTCTATGTAGGAATGCAAATAGCTGTATGGACTTGGATGACAAAATATGTAATGACTTTAACAAATTGTGATGAAGCAACAGCAGTAAATAAATATTTATATGCAATGTTCTTATTTATTGGAATGCGTTGGTTATGTACTTACTTAATGAAAATATATATGCCAGCAAGATTGATGACAGGAATTGCATTATTAGGAATATTAATAACTTTTGGAACAATTTATTTACCAAGTAATTTATCAATAATTTGTTTAATGTTAATTTCAGGTTGTATGTCACTAATGTTCCCAACTATTTATGGAATAGCTTTAAGAGGATTAAAAGAAGAAGTAAAATTAGGAGCAGCTGGTCTTATTATGGCTATATTAGGTGGAGCAATAATAACACCTTATATGGGAAAAGTAATAGATAAAGCAAGCTTTTCATCTTTAGCTCCAATGTATTCAGGAGTTGAGGCAGCAGTAAGAACAAGTTACTATGTTCCATTAGTATGTTTTGTAGTAGTATTTTTATATGGACTTTTCAATAGTAAAAAAAATAATTAATATATAAGTTAATAGTTTATAAAAGGAGTACAGAGATGGCTAACAGAATAATATTAAATAATGTTTCATATCACGGAAAAGGAGCAATACAAGCTATACCAGAAGAGGTAAAATCAAGAGGATTTAAAAAAGCATTTGTTTGTAGTGATCCAGACTTAGTAAAATTTAATGTAACTAAAAAAGTAACAGATTTATTAGATGCAAATAATTTAGAGTATGTTTTATACTCAAATATAAAACCAAATCCAACAATAGAAAATGTTAAAACAGGAGTTGCGGAATTTAAAAAATCGGGTGCAGATTATATTATATCAGTTGGTGGTGGATCATCAATGGATACAGCAAAAGCTGTGGGAATAATTATTAATAACCCTGAGTTTGAAGATGTTAGAAGCTTAGAAGGTTGTGCGCCTACTAAAAACCCAACAGTTCCAACAATAGCAGTAGCAACAACTGCAGGAACAGCAGCAGAAGTAACAATAAACTATGTTATTACTGATGTAGAAAAAGAAAGAAAATTTGTATGTGTTGATCCACATGATATGGCTATGATAGCAATATCAGATCCAGATATGATGGCAACAATGCCAAAAGGTTTAACTGCAGCAACAGGAATGGATGCATTAACACATGCTATTGAAGGTTATACAACAAAAGCAGCTTGGGAAATGACAGATATGTTCCACGTAAAAGCTATTGAACTTATTGCTAAAAATTTAAGAGGTTCTGTAAATAATGAGGATAAAGGAAGAGAGGGAATGGCTCTAGCACAATATGTAGCAGGAATGGGATTCTCAAATGTTGGATTAGGAATTGTTCACTCAATGGCTCATCCTTTAGGAGCTTTATATGATACACCACATGGAGTAGCAAATGCTATTATTTTACCAACAGTAATGGAATACAATGCTGAGTATACAGGAGATAAATATAAAACAATAGCAAAAGCATTTGGAGTAGAAAATGTTGACTCAATGACTCAAGAGGAGTATAGAGTAGCAGCAGTAGAAGCAGTAAAAAAATTATCAGAAGATGTAGGAATTCCTAAAAACTTAAAAGGAATAGTAAAAGAAGAAGACTTAGACTTCTTAGCAAAATCAGCATTTGAAGATGTGTGTACAGGTGGAAATCCAAGAGATACATCAATAGAGGAGATAAAAGAGCTTTATAGATCATTAATTTAGTGATGGAGGAAAAAATGAAATATTCTTTGGCTTTTGATTTAGGAGCTACATCAGTAAGAGGAATACTAGGTCATATAGAAGATGGAATTTTAAAAACAGAAGAAGTTTTAAGATTTTCTCATGACAGAATAAAAGGCGATGGGCGTAGTCGTTGGGATTGGGAAAAAATAATAGGAAATATAGAAGAAACAATATTAAAATATGGAGAAAATATTGAAAGTATAGGGATTGATACATGGGGTGTTGATTTTGGAATAATAGATAAAGAGGGAAATTTATTAGAAAATCCAGTTTCATATAGAGATATTTATAATGGTGAAGGATTTAAAGAAGCTCAAAAAACGATGAGTTTAAAAGATATCTTTATGGAAACAGGAAATCAAATAATGTCAATAAATACTCTGTTTCAACTACTATATTTAAAAAAAGAGAATAAAAATTATAATAAAATTTCAAAACTTTTAATGCTACCTGATTTAATAAACTATTATTTAACAGGAAAAACTTTTACAGAGATGACAATAGCTTCAACTACACAAATATTTGATTTAAATAAAAAAGAATTTAATAAAAATTTATTAGAAAAATATAAAATAAATGAAGATATTTTTCCAGAGGTTATAGAGCCAGGAAGGGTAGTAGGAAGTACTAAAAATTCAAAATTAGAATCTTTAAGAAAATTTGATATACCTGTAATATCAACAGCTTCTCATGATACAGCTAGTGCAGTTCTTTTAACAAAAGCATACACAGATAGAGATACATTATTTTTATCTTGTGGAACTTGGTCTTTAATTGGATGTCTTTCTGACAATCCAATAATATCAGAAGAGGTTTATGAAAATTCATTAACAAATGAAACAGGTTACAATCTTTCAAATATGTTCTTTAAAAATATAACAGGGTTATATATTTTAGAAAAATTAAAAACACAACTTGAAAAAAAATTAGGTTTAGAGATTTCTTTTGAAGAAATTAGTGATTATGTAACGAAATGTGAAGTAACTGATATAGTAGATGTAGATAATGAGGTTTTCCAACAGGATGAATTTGATGCTATAACTGAAATTGATAATTTAATTGGAAGACCACTAGATAATGATTTTGATTATTTTAAAGTTATTTATGAAAGTTTAGTTGAAAAATATTTACAAACTATAGAAAAAGTAAAATTATTTGTAAAAAAAGATTTTAAAAGAATTCATATGATAGGTGGAGGAGCAAAATCAAAACTATTATGTCAGTTAATAGCTGATAAAACAGGATTAAATATAATAGCTGGACCTTTTGAAGCTACTGCTTATGGAAATTTAATAATACAGAAGATGAATTTGGGCGAGATAAAAAATCTAGAAGAAAGTTTTAAGATAATAGAAAAAACATCAGAAGTATTTAATTATAAAAAAAATTAGGAGGAATTACCATGAATTATCCAAAAATAGGAATTAGACCAACAATAGACGGAAGAAGAGGAGAAATAAAAGTTAGAGAATCTTTAGAAGAGCAAACAATGAATATGGCAAAATCAGCTGCTAAATTATTTGAAGAAAATCTAAGATATTCAGATGGAACACCAGTTCAAGTTGTAATAGCAGATACAACAATTGGACGTGTTAATGAAGCAGCAGCTTGTGCGGAAAAATTCAGAAGAGAGAATGTTGATATTACATTAACAGTAACTCCTTGTTGGTGTTATGGTTCAGAAACAATGGATATGGATAAAATGACTATAAAAGGAGTATGGGGATTTAATGGTACTGAAAGACCAGGAGCTGTATATTTAGCAGCTGTTTTAGCAGGACATGCTCAAAAAGGATTACCAGCTTTTGGAATTTATGGACATGAGGTTCAGGATGCTGATGACACATCTATACCAGAAGATGTAAAAGAAAAATTATTAAGATTTGGTAGAGCAGCATTAGCAGCAGCACAAATGAGAGGAAAAAGTTATTTACAAATAGGTTCTATATGTATGGGAATTGCTGGTTCAATAATCGATCCTAACTTTATAGAAGAATATTTAGGAATGAGAGTAGAATCAGTAGATGAAGTTGAAATCATAAGAAGAATGACAGAAGAAATTTATGATAAAGAAGAATTTGCAAGAGCAATGGAATGGACTAAAAAATATTGTAAAGAAGGATTCGATAAAAACCCTGAAAAAATGCAAAATCCTCGTGAAATAAAAGATGAGCAATGGGAATTTGTAGTTAAAATGATGATAATCATTAAAGATTTAATGAAAGGAAATAAAAATTTACCAGAAGGAAGAGAGGAAGAAATGTCTGGACACAATGCAATTGCTGCAGGATTCCAAGGACAAAGACAATGGACAGACTTCTATCCTAATGGAGACTTTGCTGAAGCATTATTAAACTCAAGTTTTGACTGGAACGGAACTCGTGAACCAATGGTATTAGCAACTGAAAATGACGTTTTAAATGGAATAGGAATGTTATTTGAAAAATTATTAACAAATAAAGCTGCTTTATTCTCAGATGTAAGAACTTATTGGAGTGGAGATGCAGTAAAACGTGTTACTGGATATGAACTAGAAGGAGTTGCTAAAGAAGCAGACGGATTCTTACACTTAATAAACTCAGGGGCATCAGCACTTGATTATGCTGCTGAAGCAAAAGATGAAAATGGAAATAGATGTATAAAACCTTTCTATGAAATGACAGATGAAGATGTAGAGAATAGTTTAAAAGCTACAACTTGGAACCCAGCAGATTTAGGATACTTTAGAGGTGGAGGATATTCTTCTAGATTTTTAACAGATGCAGAAATGCCTATGACAATGATCAGACTATGTTTAGTAAAAGGATTAGGACCAATGCTTCAAATTGCTGAAGGATACAGTGTAAAATTACCTACTGAAGTAACAGAAAAATTATGGAAAAGAACAGATTATACTTGGCCTTGTACATGGTTTGCACCAATTTGTAATGGTGAAAAAGGAATGTTTAAATCAGCTTATGATGTAATGAATAACTGGGGAGCAAACCACGGAGCAATAGTACATGGACATATTGGAGCAGATTTAATAACTCTAGCTTCTATTTTAAGAATACCAGTAGCTGCTCATAATGTACCTGAAGAAAAAATATTTAGACCTGCGGCTTGGAATGCATTTGGAATGGATAAAGAAGGACAAGACTACAGAGCATGCCAAACTTATGGACCATTATTTAAATAGAAATTAAGCAAAAAAGGAGTCAAAATTATGTTAATGCAAGAAGCTCGTAAAGAGATAGTAGAATATGGAAAAAAATTAGTTACATCAAATCTTACAAAAGGAACTGGTGGAAATCTAAGTGTTTTTGATAGAGAAAAAGGATATATGGCTATAACTCCATCAGGAATAGATTTCTTTGAAATAAAAGAAGAAGATATCGTTATACTTGATTTAGATGGAAATATAGTTGAGGGAGACAGAACACCATCAAGTGAATGGGAAATGCACCTTCTACAATATAAAGAAAGAACAGATTTAGATGCAGTAATTCATGCCCATACAACATATGCAACAGTATTGGCTTGTTTACGTCAAGAGCTACCAGCAACTCATTATATGATAGCTGTAGCTGGAAAAAATGTTAGATGTGCAGAATATGCTACTTATGGAAGTCATGAATTAGCTGTAAATGCAACTAAAGCAATGAAAGATAGAAGAGCTGTTATTTTAGCAAATCATGGAATACTAGCTGGAGCAAATGATTTATTAAATGCTTTTAATATAATAGAGGAGATAGAATATTGTTCTCAAATTTATTATATGGCTAAAAGTATAGGAGAACCAGTAGTTTTACCAGATGAAGAAATGGAATTAATGGCAGAAAAATTTAAAACTTATGGTCAAAGAAAAAAAAGATAACTAGCCCTTGACAAAATATAATACAAAAATGCTAACAAGAAAAAACTTGTTAGCATTTTTATTTTATAAATAATAATTTATTATAAAGTCTAGAATAGTATTTAATTTTAACTAAATAATAAAAAATGAGAGGAGAATAATTTTCTCCTCTCAATTAACTAATCAATTAATCTTTTAAATTAGCAAGAAGATCAGCTAGTTTATCAACAGCTTCTTGTTCGTCTTCTCCAGTAGCATAAACAGTAACTTGAGTTCCTTTTTTTATACCTAAAGAAAGAAGTTTTAAAAGAGATGTTCCTTTAACTTTTTTTCCTTCAGCATTTTCAACTTCAATAGCTGATTTGAAAGTTTTAGCTAAGCTAACAAATTCATTTCCAGGTCTAGTATGAAGTCCAGTTTCATTTGTAATTATAACAGTTTTAGATAACATATTTAACCTCCAGATATAAATAAATATTCTATTTATGATTGAATAAAATAAATCCTGTACTATAAATATAATATATCATAACAAAAAAATTGTCAATGAAAAAATATTTTAACTTAATGAAATAGCTAGAAAAAATACAGTTAGTATCAAAATTAGATTAGTCTTTTTTGAAGTGCTTTCTTCTTTCTGCATCAGTTAAATATTTTTTTCTAAGTCTTATAAAGTTAGGTGTAACTTCAACATATTCATCATCAGATATATAATCTAATGCTTGCTCAAGAGTTAATTTTCTAGGAGGAGCAAGTTTAACTGCATCGTCTGTTCCGGAAGCTCTTGTATTTGTTAATTTTTTAGTTTTACATGCGTTTACAATAAGGTCATTTTCTTTAGCGTGTTCCCCAACGATCATACCTTCATAGATATCAATACCAGGAGCTATAAATAATTCTCCTCTTTCTTGGATAGCATTAAGAGCATAAGCAATGGAAACTCCAGTTTCAGTAGCTATAAGAACACCTTTCTTTCTACTTGCAATAGGTCCTTTGTATGGCTCGAAGTCATAGAAAGAGTGGTTTAATATTCCAGATCCTTTTGTATCAGTTAAAAATTCATTTCTATATCCAATGATTCCTCTTGAAGGAATTTTGAACTCAAGACGAGTGTATCCATCTTGACCTGGAGTCATAGAAACAAGTTCTCCTTTTCTAGAACCTAATTTTTCAATAACAATTCCAGTGAAAGAGTCTTCAACATCTATAAGAGCCATTTCGATAGGTTCATAAGTTTTACCATCTATTTCTTTGTAGATAACACTTGGTTTAGAAACTTGAACTTCATAACCTTCTCTTCTCATATTTTCAAGAAGTATAGATAATTGAAGTTCTCCTCTACCTTTTACAACGAAAGCGTCAGGAGAGTCAGTAGCTTCTACTTTCATACTTACGTTCTTTTGTAATTCTTTTTGAAGTCTATCCCAGATATTTCTAGAAGTTACATATTTTCCATCTTTTCCAGCAAATGGAGAAGAGTTTACCATAAATGTCATAGAAAGAGTAGGCTCATCTATATCTATTAAAGGAAGAGCAACTGGTTCGTTTATATCAGCAACAGTTTCTCCAATATCTATATTAGAAAGTCCTGCTATTGAAACGATCTCTCCACAGTAAGCTTCTTCAACTTCAACTTTATTAAGTCCTTCATATCCATAGATTATAGATATTTTACTTCTTACCATAGATCCATCTCTTTTTATAAGCATAACATCTTGGTTTCTTTTCATTTTTCCATTGTGAACTTTTCCAACTGCTAATTGTCCAACATAGTTGTCATATTCAATATTAGTGATTAAGAATTGAAGTGGTTTATTAACATCTCCACTTGGATCGTCAACTTCACTTAAAATAGTTTCAAATAAAGGGATCATATTTGTATCAGTATCTTCTAGTTCTCTCTTAGCAAATCCACCTTTTCCTGAAGCATAAAGAACAGGGAATTCTAATTGGTGCTCATTTGCATTAAGTTCGATAAATAGATCATAAACCATATAAAGAACCTCTTCAGGTCTTGCATTTGGTTTGTCAACTTTGTTAACAACAACGATAGGTCTGTGTCCTTGCTCAAGAGCTTTCTTTAAAACATATTTTGTTTGAGGCATTGGACCTTCAAAAGCGTCAACAAGTAGAATAACAGAATCTACCATTTTCATAATTCTTTGTACTTCTCCACCAAAGTCAGCGTGCCCTGGAGTGTCGATTATGTTGATTTTATAATCTTTGTATTTAACAGAAGCATTTTTAGAGAAAATAGTAATTCCTCTTTCACGCTCAATATCGTTAGAGTCCATAACTCTTTCAGAAACTTTTTCAAGTTCATGAGCTCCAAAAACACCAGCTTGTTTTAAAAGACAATCAACAAGAGTAGTTTTTCCATGGTCAACATGGGCAATAATTGCAATATTTTTGATTTTCATAAATCTCCATCCTTATATAATTTAATAATATTTATAACCTTTTAATCTCTCAGAAATAACATTTCCAAGTCCTAAAAATTCTTTAGAATCTTTATAATAAATTTTATAAAAACCGTCTGAATTTTCTTTTGAAATAAGGGTATTTCCATTTAAAAATAAAGTTTTATTTTTTTCACCCTCTATCTCAATAGAAGGAAAATTAAAATAATCTTCAACAGTTCTAGCAAATGAAAAATCATTTTTTGAGTGCATATCTTCAATCTCTTCTAAAGTAAAACTTTTTTCTAATTTTTCATTTCCAACAGATGTTCTTTGTAATGATGTCATTGTGGCAAAAGTTTTTAACTCCATTCCTATATCAAATATAAGAGAACGAATATAAGTCCCTTTTGATACTTTACAAGAAATTTTTCCATTGACTCCATCAAAAGATAATAGTTTTAAAGAAAATATATTAATATCTCTAGCTTCTCTTTCAATAGTTTCTCCACGACGAGCTAAATCATAAAGTTTTTGTCCATTTATTTTTATAGCTGAGTACATAGGAGGGACTTGTTTTATATTTCCAGTAAATTTTTTCAAAACATTTTCAATTTCTTCAGAAGTAACATTAAAATTTTCAACAGATTCAATAACTTTTCCCTCAATATCATAGGTATCAGTAGCAAATCCAAGCTTAAATTCAGCAATGTATTCTTTCTCAAGTTTTTCAATATCTTGAACAAGTCTTGTAGCTCTTCCAGTACAAATGACCAATACTCCAGTAGCTAAAGGATCAAGAGTACCAGTGTGTCCTATTTTTTTTATTTTTAAAATTTTTCTAAGTCTTCTAACAACATCAAATGATGTAATACCAGAAGGTTTATTGATATTAATAATTCCGTCCAACTTATCAACCCCACATTTAATCTTACACAATATTATATCATAAAAATCAAAATATGGAAAATAAAAAATAGAGAGATTTTCTCTCTATTTCTTAATTGTATTATTTAAGTTAAAAAAGTTTACTTTTGATTCTCAGGATAAAGGATAACCTGTGTATAACTATCAGATTTTATAAAAGTTTTTTCAAAATTTTGAATATTTTCTTTCGTAATTAATTGATTGTATTCTTTAGGAGTAAGAGTTTTGTAATCATCTCCCTCAATAATTTTTTTAGTTAAGTAATTAATCCAATAATCATTTATTTCTTGATTACTTTCATAAGAAAGTTTGTAATTTTTTAATATGCTATTGAAAGCACCCTCATTAATATATCCATTTAAAACTTTATCAATCTCAGAGTGTATCTTATCAAGAACCAATTTTTCTTTTTTAGGATCTGTTGAGAAATAAATATCTAAATATCCCTTTTCATATTTAGAGAAATGTGAGTTTACACCGATTCCATAAACTCCGGAAATTTTTTCTCTTATTTCTTCTGTGAATGTTATTCTTAAAATCTTTGTTATTGCAGAAAGTATACGCTGATTTTCTAAAGAATAGTCTTTATATATAGGGTATTTAATATTGACAGTTATTTTTTTATCATTTCCCTTTGTGACAGATCCAGTAACGATATTTTCAGGGTAAGATATATCTAAATTTTTCCAACTTTCTTCATAAGGAATATCAGTTGGAAGAGAGGCAAAATATTTTTCAAGAATAGGAGTAAGTTCAGATTCTTTTATATTTCCTATTACAATACCAGAATATCCATTGAAATTTTTAAATTTTTTAGAGAAAAGATCAAGCATACTCTCTTCAGAAAAATATGCAATATCTTTATCAGAAAGATTTTTTTTATACGGATGATTATTATAAAAAAGTTCTGTAATCTTGTCATCAAAAACAATGGAAGGATTATTATTTTTATTTTTTATTAAAAGTTTTAAACTTCTCATATTGATATCATAAAGATTAGATGATAATTTAGGATTTCTTACAAGGTATGAGAAATATTTTAAAGCCTCATCTAAATTAGATTTTTCAGATGCTATATCTATTTCTTCAGAATAATTATTTATTTTCGGAGAAATTCTGAAATTTTTTCCTTTAAAGTATGCATCTAAAGTTTCAACACTGATATTTTCAACTCCAGAAGAATTAATTAACTCACAAGCTAAATAAGAGTTTATCATCTCTGAATAAGAAAGATTTGAAATTCCCCCTTCTCTAAATAATTTGAAATAAATAGTATCTTCTTTTAAGTTTGTATATTTATAAAGGAATTTTATATTATTAGATAGTATAATCTCCTTATAATCCCCTTTGTTTTTTATAGATTTTATATGTCCAACAGGTAAAAGAGGATCTTTTAATGTTAGATTTAGTTCTTTTTCTTCATCTTTAGTTATTGATGAATTTTTAGCCTCAGTAACCATTTTTTCAAACTCTTCTTTTGAAACATTTTGATTCTCAGGAAGTAATAAAACAAAACGAGTATTATCATTATAAAGTTTATTAGCTATATTTTTTATATCTTTAGTTGTTATAAGAGGAGAATATTTTTTATATAATTTGTAAGAATCTTCAACATTTAAGAATATATCATTATTAATAAAAGCTTTTGAAATATCTTTTACTAAAAGACTATTAGAGAAAGACTCTTTATTTTTAACTTCATTTTCAAGATTCTTTAAAATATTTTCTTTTTCAAGAGAAAGATCAATATTTGAAACCTCAAAATCTTTAAAATATTTTAAAACATTTATTGTTTCTTTTATACCTTCAGAGATTTTATTTTCTTCTATCATAGAAGAGATAGAAACTAAGTTATCTTTAATGTATAGATCACTACCTGATGAACCAGAAAGAATATTCTTAGAAGGTTCTAAAGATTTTTTAGTAAGTCTATTATTTATTAAACTTTTTAAGATTTTTAAAGAAATAGATTCTTTTATAGATTCGTCTGTGTAGTTAGGACTATTATCTAGCCTAAAGAACATATTAAATTCAGGAATTATAATCTCTTTATCTTTAAATATCAAATAATCAGTTGGTAACTCTTTTAAACCATAAACTTGAGGTTTTGTGTATTTTTTATCATCTGAAAAATCAAAATATTTTTTTACAATTTTTTCAGCATATCTTTCATTTACATCACCAACTATAATCACTCCGATATTTTCAGGTCTATACCACTTATCATAATAAGATTTTACAAGATTGTGGTCAGATCCTCTGACAATATCCATATCACCAATAGGAAATCTTTCATTGTATCTAGAGTCATCATATATAACTTTTTTCCAAAAAGAAGTCATTCTCTCTCTAAATCCTTGAGAAAGTCTCCATTCTTCTACAACGATTTCCTTTTCTTCATTAATATCTTCATCAGTAAGAGTAGCGTCAAATACCATCTCCTTTAATATTTTAACCCCCTCTTCAAACTTTCCTTTGTCATCACTAGGAAGTTGAAGTTTATAAACAGTTTCATAAAAAGATGTATGAGCATTTAAATCTCCACCAAAAGAAAGTCCAATCGACTCAAAATATTTCACTATTCCATTTTTTTTATAACTTTTAGTACCATTGAAAACCATATGTTCAAGGAAGTGGGCTATCCCTTTTTGATTCTCTTCCTCTTGTAGAGAACCAGATTTTACAACAACATTTATTGAAACCCTATCTTTTAATCTTTGATTGTTATAGTAGTAGTAAGTTATACCATTGTTTAATTTTTTAATTTTTAAATCTTTTGAATTTTCTATATTTTTAGAAAATGAAAAGACAGAAACAAAAATAAAAAATATAAAAAAAAGTTTTTTTGAAAAATTCATAAGATCACCTATTATAATTTATTTTATATAAAGAACGTATCATTTTTTTTTATTTAAGTCAAGGCATATTTTGAATAAAAAACCACAGAAAAACATCTGTGGTAGAATAAATTTATTTAAATGTTTTAACAAAGTTCATAAGTTTAGGACTAAGTAATCCCTTTTTATATTTACTATGAAGTTTCCACCTGTCATAAGACCACATCCATTGCTCAGGATATTCTTTCATAACAATCTCCATCTCATCAAACATATTTTGCACAGTTTTTTGTACGTTTTCTTTAAATGAAAGAGAAGTGTCTTCAGATTTAGGAACTTTTTTAATATGAACTTCAGTTGTATTATCCTCTTTTAAGATACAGTACATAAGATATAAAGGTCTTTCATATTTTAGAGCAATACTTGCAACACCAGTAGGAGCTGTTGTTTCCTCACCGAAAAACTTAATATCAGTTCCATTACTATCTCTATGATCTGTTAAAAGAATTGGTGTCATACCATCTTTAGCACATTTTATTAACTCTCTACTTGTAGTTTTATTTTTCTGAAGAAGAGTTATATTAAAACGAGTTCTGTTTTTTATTACAAGATCATTTATATATGGGTTTGTTCTATCTTTTGCCACAGTAACAATAGGAAATCTATTGGCTAATTTAACAGGAGCCTCCATATTTCCAAAGTGCATAGCACCAAAAACAACAGGACCATTTTTTATAGCCTCATTTAAAAGTTCTTCATCAGCAATTTTAAAATTATCATCATTTTCTAAATATTTATCAAGCCACATATTTACAAAAAATGCTCTACTCATAGTTTTACAAGATTCAATACCTAATCTTTTTATTTCTTCATTTGTTTTTTCTGGGAAAGCTAGTTTTAAATTTAGAATGGTAATATTTCTAACCTCTCCTACAAGTTTAAAAGCTAAAACTGCCACACTTTCACCTATTTTAAATCTAGTTTTTTCAGGTAAAAGCATAAATATTTTTTCTAAAAATCTAATAATTAAAAATTGAATATAATATATCCCTCTTTTAAAAAAATTTATATTTCTCTCCATATATTATTAATCCCCTTATTACTTTATCAGTTTAGCAAATTCTGTTAAATCTTTTCTTAAAGTTCCTTTTTTATATTGTCTGTAAAAAGTCCATCTGTCGTGCATCCACATCCATTGTTCAGGATACTCTTTGATAACTTTTTCAATTTCATTTATAGTATTTTGAGTAGTGATTTGAACTTTTTCTTTGAAAGATAAAGTTTCATCTTCACATTTTTTAACCTCTTTTATAAAAGCTAAAGTAGAAAAATCTTTTTCATATATACAATAGATTAGATACAAAGGACGATCAAACTTACAAGCTATACTTGTTATACCAGTAGGAGCGATAGTAGGCTCTCCAAAAAATACCACATCAGTTCCACTACCTTTTTGATCTGTTAAAATAGCAATATTTCTATTTTCTTTTGCATATTTGATAAGATCTCTACTTGTACTTCTACTTCTTTGTAAAAGAGTGATATTAAAACATTCCCTATTTTTTACAATTTCATTATTGACATATGGGTTGTTTTGAGTTTTTCCAACTGTAACAATGTTAAATTTTTCACCTATCTTAAGTAAACCTTCCATATTTCCAAAGTGCATATTAGCAGATGCAAAAGGTTGATTTTTTTCTAAGGCCTCAATCATTTCAGGATTTGCTAACTTAAAGTTTCCCTCTTTATTAACATATTTATCAAGCCAAAGAGTTCCGATAAAAGCCTTTCCAATAGTTTTATAAGATTCAATAGCTATTTTTTCCAACTCTTCTAAAGATTTTTCAGGAAAAACTAATTTAAGATTTAATAGTGTTGTAATTCTTCTTGATTTTAAAATTTTATAAGAAAGAACTGAAAGTTTTTCTGCAAATTTGAAACGAGATTTTTCAGGAAAAAGCATAAGTATTGACTTTAAAATTTTAAATAAAATATATTGAATAAAAAATACAAAATTTTTCATTTAATCCCTCCAATCAAAATAATAACGCTTATTATTATACCATATTTTTTAAAAACAATATAGAGAATATGAAAAATATTTGACCTTGACATAAAAGTTTAAATAAACTATCATATAAGAATAATGACAAATGAAGGGAGAATACTATGAATATTAGAGAAATACTTGAAAGAAATCCAATAATACCAGCCTTAAAAAATGAGGAGAATATCGAAGAGGCTATAAAAAGTGGAAGTGAAATTGTATTTATAATAATGTCAAATCTTATGAATATAAAAGATATAGTTTCAAGATTAAAAAGTGAAGGAAAAATAGTATTTGTTCACGCTGATATGGTGGAAGGATTATCAAGTTCAAATTATGGGAAAGAGTTTCTTGTAAATACTATAAGACCAGATGGAATAATAACTACAAAACACAATATGGTTTCATTTGCTCGTAAAAATAATATCTCTGTTATTCAAAGATATTTTATACTAGATTCATTTTCATTTAAAAATACTATCGCACATATTCGTGAAAACAAACCTGATGCAATAGAGATATTACCAGGATTAATGCCTAAGATAATAAAAAGAATCTGTAATCTTGTAAATCTTCCAGTTATAACAGGTGGACTTATAGAGGATAAAGAAGATGTAATGAATGCATTAAAGTCTGGTGCAGAGGGAGTATCAACAACAAAAGTAGAAATATGGTCAATGTAAGATTAATCGTCAGTCCTAAATTTTAAGGATTGACTTTTTTTATTTTTTGAATAAAAAATATGATATAATTTATCTATATTAAAAATAAAAAATGGAGAATTTTATGGAAGATAATTACGATTTAATTTTTAAAAGTATAGAAAATTTAGATAATATAACAGTAAAAGAGTTAAAAAATTTGGAGTCTTTAGAAATTGAAAATATAAAAGATTTATTATATTATTTTCCAAGAGCCTATGATGATAGAACGAATATAAAAAAGATAGAGGAGCTAAGGGGAAATGAATATGTTGTCTTAAAAGTTCAATTTTTAACTGTATCAAATCCTTTTTTACCTTCAAGAGTAAAGATGACAAAAGCAAGGGCTACTGATGGAACAGGGGTAATAGATGTGGTTTGGTTTCAGATGCCATATCTTGCTAAAAGTTTAAAGATAGGTGATGAATATATTTTAATTGGACAGGTAAAACCAGGATATAATTTTCAGATGACAAATCCTGAATTTAAAAAATTAACAAATCAAAAAGAGATGGAAAAGGGAGAAATCTTACCTATATATAGTACAACTAAAAATTTTACTCAAAACTCACTTAGAAAAATTTTAAAGAAAACTTTAATAAATTATTCTAAATATTTAGAGGAAAATATTCCAGATGAAATTGTGGAAAAATATAAGATTCTTTCTAGGAGAGAGGCTTTAAAACAGATACATTTTCCAGAAAATAAAAAATATTTAGAGGAGAGTAAGAGAAGATTTGCAATAGAGGAACTTTTAGTTCTTGAGATGGGAATCTTACAAAATAAATATCTAGGTGGAGATATATTTGAAAGAAAATATAATTTAATAGGAAATAAAGAACTTGTAAAAAAATATTTAAAAAGTTTAAATTTTGATTTAACCAATGCACAAAAAAAAGTTGTAACTGAAATATATAAAGAATTAAATAATGGAATTTATATAAATAGACTTATCCAAGGGGATGTTGGAAGTGGAAAGACAATAGTTGCTATGACTCTACTATTATATATAGTAGAAAATGGATACCAAGGGGTTATAATGGCACCTACTGAGATACTAGCTACACAACACTATCTTTCTATAAAAGATGACTTTGAAAATTTAGGAGTTAGGGTAGAACTTTTAACTGGAAGTGTAAAAGGAAAGAAAAAGGAGAAACTTTTAGAAGATATAAAAAATGGTGAGGTAAAATTAATAATAGGAACTCACGCTCTTATAGAAGATAATGTAGAGTTTAAAAATCTAGGACTTATAGTTATAGATGAACAGCATAGATTTGGTGTTGTTCAAAGAAAAAAATTAAGAGATAAGGGGATATTATCAAACCTTTTAGTAATGAGTGCCACACCTATTCCAAGATCTTTAGCTTTAAGTATATATGGAGATTTAGATGTATCAATAATTGATGAACTTCCTCCGGGAAGAAAACCTATAAAAACTAAATGGATCAATAATGACAGTGATCTTCAAAAAGTTTATGATTTTATAGAAAAAAAATTAAACGAGGGAAGACAGGCTTATTTTATAGTTCCTTTGATAGAGGATAGTGATAAAATATCTGCTAAATCTGTTGAAGAATATAAAAGTGAAATAGAAAATGTATTTTCTGATAAGAGAATTGGTATCTTACACGGAAAAATGAAAAATGCTGAAAAAGATCAAGTAATGCAAGATTTTAAAAATAAAAAATTGGATATTTTGCTTTCGACAACTGTTGTAGAGGTTGGAGTAAATGTTCCCAACGCCTCAATAATTACTATAATAAATGCTGAGAGATTTGGGCTTTCATCACTTCATCAATTGAGAGGAAGGGTAGGAAGAGGGGAATACCAGTCTTATTGTTTTTTAATATCTCATAGTGATAATGATAATACAAAGGCTCGTATGAGAATAATGGAGAAAACAAATGATGGATTTGAGATAGCTGAGGAAGATTTAAGACTTAGAAAAGCTGGAGAAATTTTTGGAGTAAAGCAGTCTGGAATAAGTGATTTAAAATTTATAGATATTACTCAAGATGTAAAAACTATAAAAATGGTAAAAGAGATTTGTATAGAATACTTAAATAAAACTAATGGTATTATAGAAAATAAATATTTGATAAAAGATATTAAAGATAAGTTTAAAGAAACTATTTAAAAAACTTTTAAAAAATAAAAAAGTATGCTAAAATGAATAGTACGATTTGAAAATTTTAAGGAGGAAACGGGAGAATGAGATTTAGTAAATATTATGTAAAAACTCTAAAAGAAACTCCAAAAGAGGCAGAAGTAGTTAGCCATAAATTATTATTAAGATCTGGAATGATAAAAAAATTGGCTAGTGGAGTTTATTCATATTTACCACTAGGATACAGAACTCTTAGAAAAATAGAAAATATTGTAAGAGAAGAGATGGAGAGAGCTGGAGCAGTTGAGGTATTTATGCCAGTTTTACAACCTGCTGAGATTTGGCAAGAATCTGGTAGATGGGATGTTATGGGAGAAGAAATGATAAGAATTAAGGACAGACACGAAAGAGATTTTGTCCTTGGACCAACTCACGAAGAAACTATAACAGACATAGTAAGAAATGATATATTTTCTTATAAGGCATTACCAATAAACCTATATCAAATTCAAACTAAATTTAGAGATGAGAGAAGACCTAGATTTGGACTTATGAGAGGAAGAGAGTTTCTTATGACTGACGGATATTCATTCTCAGTTGATAGAGCTGGACTTGATAAAGAATTTGAAAATATGCAACAAGCTTATTCAAAAGTATTTGAAAGATGTGGATTAGACTTTAGAATAGTTGATGCAGACTCTGGAGCAATCGGAGGAAATGGATCAAGAGAATTTCACGTTATGGCAAACTCAGGAGAAGATGAATTAATATTCTGTGACTCTTGTCACTATGGTGCTAACGTAGAAAAAGCAACAAATAAATTAACTTCTCTACCTAAAGAGGAATTAAAAGAGCCTGTACTTGTACCAACACCAAATATTGCAAAAATAGAGGATGTTGTAGCTAACTTAGGTGTAGAAATAGAAAGAACTGTAAAAGCAATAATGTATAAAGATGTTGTTACAGATGCTCCTTATATGGTATTAATCAGAGGAGATATAGAAGTTAACGAAGTAAAAGTTAAAAATTTAATCAATACAATAGATATAGTTATGTTAACAGATGAAGAAATATCAAAATTAGGATTATTTAAAGGATTTATTGGACCATATGGAATGGATCTAAAATCAAAAGGAATAACTGTTATAGCTGATGAATCTGTTGTAGAGATAACAAACCATACAGCTGGAGGAAA
Source organism: Fusobacterium sp. (assembly GCF_029258315.1). GTDB lineage: Bacteria > Fusobacteriota > Fusobacteriia > Fusobacteriales > Fusobacteriaceae > Fusobacterium_B. The sequence goes on from NZ_JARHZE010000065.1 coordinate 24,077, forward strand.
TCAACCAGATACTCACTATTTAAATGTTAACTATGGTAGAGATTATACAGTTGATATAGTTGCAGATGTAAGAACTGTTAAAGAGGGAGATATCTGCTCAATCTGTGGAAAACCATTAAGAGTTGCTAGAGGAATTGAGTGTGGACACATATTCAAACTTGGTAAAAAATATTCTGAGCCAATGCACGCAGTTGTTTTAGATGAAAATGGAAAAGAAGTTGTTATGGAAATGGGATGCTATGGAATAGGAGTTTCAAGAACTATGGCAGCATCTATTGAACAAAATAATGACGAGAACGGAATTATATGGCCAGTTTCAATAGCTCCATATGTAGTAGATGTAATTGCTACTAATATGAAAGATGAAGATCAAGTTAATTTAGCAGAAGAATTATACGGAGCATTAACAAATAATGGAGTAGAAACAATCTACGACGATAGAAACGAAAGAGCTGGATTTAAATTTAAAGATGCTGACTTAATTGGATTCCCATTCAAAGTTGTTTGTGGAAAAAAATCAGCAGAAGGAATTGTTGAATTAAAAATAAGAAGAACTGGAGAAACTATGGAGATCGGAAAAGATCAAGTAGTTGAAACAGTAAAAGAATTAATGAAAAAATATTAATTACTGATTAAAAATTTTCATAGAAAATAAAATAAAGAACGACTTATTTAAGTCGTTCTTTTATAAATTTTAGATATTTTTAATTTGTGTTATTTTTCTTCTTTTTTATTAAGAGAAAATCCAGCAAATTTATTTATAATAAGAGATAGAGCTCCATCTCCAGTTACATTACAAGCAGTACCAAAACTATCTTGAGCAAGATAAAGTGCTATCATCAAAGATGTAAGTTCAGGAGAGAAACCTAACATAGATTTAAGAAGTCCTAAAGCAGCCATAACAGCTCCACCAGGAACTCCAGGAGCAGCAACCATTGTAACTCCTAGCATTAAAATAAATCCAATATAAGAACTAAATGAAAAGTTCATTCCTTCAAGCATCATTATAGCAAGAGAACAACTTGTAAGAGTTATTGTACTTCCAGATAAGTGGATAGTTGCAAATAAAGGTACAGTAAACTCTGCTATTCCATCATTCGCTCCATTCTTTTTAGTTTGAGCTAAAGTAACAGGGATTGTAGCTGCAGATGATTGAGTTCCAACAGCTGTGAAATATGCAGGAAGCATAGTTCTTAATAGTGAGAATGGATTTTTTCCATTTAAACCACCAGCGATAGTATATTGGAATAATAATATTGTTAAATGAAGAAGGATGATAACAACAAAAACTTTAGCAAAAACACTTATGATAATTTCAACTTTACCAGCATAAGTCATATTTGCAAATATACCAGCAATATGAAGTGGTAAAAGAGGAATGATAATAGATTTTATTGTTCCTTCAACAATAAGTTGAAATTCATCCATAAATTTTTTAATTGTATTTTCTTTTAAGTAGGCTATACCAAGACCAATTAAAAATGCAAATACAAGTGCAGTCATAACATCCATAAGAGGTGGTATCTTTACATCAATAAGAGATTTTATCAAAGCCTCTTCAGGATTTGTAGTATCATTAAGAACTAAAGAACCAACTTTTAAAAAACGAGGAAAAATATTAGTATCTACAAAATAAGCGAAACTACCAGCAATTATAGTAGAAACATATGCAAGTAGAGTAGAACCCCCTAATAATTTTCCAGCTCCTTTACCAAGGTTTCCAATACCAGGAGCAACAAATCCTACAATAATAAGTGGAATGATAAATCCTAAGAAGTTTCCAAAAATATTATTAAATGTAGCAAGTAGTTCAACAACAAATAAGAATTTCATTTTTCCAATAGCAATACCTAAAACGATTCCTAGAATAAGTCTAGGAAGTAAACCAAATTTTTTCATAAAAACCCCTCCCAAAATTGTTTTTTAATCAGATACAATTGTATGTAAAGATGATACAATATTTGGAAGGAAAAATCAAGTAAAATTTTTAAGGAGGTAGTATGATCGGTGGAAATACCTTGGGAATCAAGGATTATTTATTAAAAGAATTAGAAAGTTTATTAGAAGAAAAAATAGAAAAGGGAAAATTTTTAAGAGAAGATATATTTTTAAAAATAGTAGAGATAAGCTACAATATAAATAAAGAGATAAGTGTAGCGATTGATAGAAATGGAAAAATTTTAGATATAAACATTGGGGATAGTGGAAGTGCAACTCTTCCAAAGGTGGAGTACAAGGATAGAAAACTTTGTGGAGTGAGAATTATCCATACCCATCCAAGTGGAAGTGCTAGACTTTCTGATGTAGATATTTCAGCTTTGATAGAACTTAAACTAGATGCTATGTCAGCCATAGGGATAAATAAAGATGGAAGTATCAATGGAATATCAATGGGATTTTGTAAGGTTCAAGACAATAATATTCTTCATGAAGAGTATCTTTCAAAAAATCTTATGACAGTTGAAAATTATAATTTTTTAGCAAAGATTCAAGAGATTGAAAAAGAATTAAGAGCTAGAATAATAGATGAAGATTATAAAGAGTATGCTATACTTGTTGGAAGAGAGAGCCAAGAAAGTTTAGAAGAGTTAAAAGAACTTGCAAGTGCTTGTGACATAGAAACAGTTCATATAATGTTACAAAAAGGAAGTAAGATTGATAAAAGTTTCTATATAGGTAGTGGAAAGGTAGTGGAACTTGCAAGAGCTAAACAGATAAGAGCAGCTAATCTGATAATTTTTGATGAGGAGCTTTCAGGTATTCAAATTAGAAACTTAGAGGATAATATAGGATGTAGAGTAATAGATAGAACATCTCTGATTTTAGAAATATTTGCAAGAAGAGCTAGAACAAAAGAGGCAAAGATTCAAGTAAAATTAGCTGAATTAAAATATAGAGGAACAAGACTTATTGGATTTGGAACTGAACTTTCAAGAATAGGTGGAGGACTTGGAAATAGAGGACTTGGAGAAACTAAACTTGAACTTGATAGAAGAAAAATAAAAGACGAGATTTCAAATTTAAGAGATGAACTTGAAAAAATAAAAAAAATAAGAGGAACTCAAAGAGAGAGAAGAGAGAAATCAAATATGGGAAAAATCTCTTTGGTTGGGTATACTAATGTTGGAAAATCAACTCTTAGAAACTTAATAGTTAAAAATTATTGTAAAGATAATAGCCCAAAGACAGAAGATGTTTTTGCAGAAAATATGCTTTTTGCTACTTTGGATACCACTGTTAGAGTTGTAGAATTAAAAGATAAAAAAGAGGTAGCAGTAATAGATACAGTTGGATTTATTAGAAAATTACCTCATGATTTAGTCGAGGCTTTTAAATCTACATTGGAAGAGGTTATTTTCTCAGATGTTTTAATTCATGTGGTAGATGCTTCCAGTGAAAATTTATTTAAAGAGATATCTGTTGTAGAAGGAGTATTAAAAGAACTTGGTTGTGAAAATAAGCCAACAATTTTAGCTCTTAATAAGACAGATAAAATCTCAGAAGAAAAACTAGAAGAGGTAAAAGAACAGCTTTTAAATTATGAAATAGTAGAGATAAGTGCTAGGGAAAATATAAATATAGATTTATTACTTGATAAAGCTGTGGATAAGTTACCAGAACAGCTAAAAAAGGCTGAATATTTAATTCCTTATTCAGATACAGCTATGTCAGCTTATATTCATAGTAATTCTTCAGTATTATCAGAAGAGTACTTAGGTGAGGGTATAAAATTAGTGGCTATGGTAGATGATAAGGTTTATAACAAATGTAAAAAATATATGAAATAAATAATAAAAATAATCTTGATTAAATAAAAAAAATGTGATATAATCTCTGAAATTGTGAAAAAATAAAAGGGGGTATTGCAAAAATAATGAAAAGATTTTATGAGAAGCCTGTAAATATATTTAATTTAAAAAATCTTTTTTCTTTTTTTATTTTTTCAAAAACCATTTATAATTATTTTAATATATCAGGAATAAGAATTGCAGTATAATTGCAATTTTTATTCCTTTTTTTATGAAGGAAGGGATAGGTATATGAATTTTGTTTCAATGAAAGAATTTGATAGGGAAGAAATTTTAGAAATTTTAAAAAGAGCTGAGGAATTAGAAAATAATCCTAATCAGGATTTAATAAAAAACAAAATAGCAGCTACACTTTTTTTTGAACCATCAACTAGAACAAGATTATCATTTACTTCAGCATGTTTTAGAATAGGAGCAAAAGTTTTAGGGTTTGATAGTCCAGATGCAACTTCTTTAAAAAAGGGAGAGAGCTTAAGAGATACTACAAAAATGATAAATGGGTATTCTGACATAATAATAATGAGACATTTAAGAGATGGAGCAGCAAAATTTGTTGGAGATGTTTCAGATATACCAGTTATCAATGCTGGAGATGGAGCTAATGAACACCCAAGCCAAACATTACTAGATCTTTATACAATAAAAAAAGAATTTGGAACTTTAGATGGACTTGTAACAGCTTTTGTTGGAGATTTAAAATATGGAAGAACTGTCCATTCATTATCAAAGGCACTTTCAAAATTCAAATGTAAAAAATTCTATTTCGTAGCTCCAGATGAGTTACAAATTACAAAGGAAATCTTAGATGAATTAGATGAAAAAGGAATTGAGTATGAATTAGTAAAAGATTATAAAGAGATCTTAAAAGAGGTAGATGTTCTTTATATGACTAGAATTCAAAAAGAGAGATTTGAAGAGCCAGAACTTTATGAAAAATTAAAAAATGTTTATATAATCTCAAAAGAAACAATAGTTGGAAAATGTAAAGAGAATATGATAATTTTACATCCACTTCCAAGAGTTAATGAGATAAATATAGATTTAGATGAAACAAAACACGCTTTATACTTTAAGCAAGCTAAAAATGGAGTTCCTGTGAGAGAGGCAATGATAGGAATAGCTTTAGATAAATTACAATTAAACTACAAAGAAAAAGCAAAAAATGAAATAATAAAATCAGAAAAACCTCTATGTAGTAATAATAATTGTATTACAAAATTTGAGGAGACTGACAACAAAATAGAGATAAAAAATGGTAAAAAATACTGCTACTACTGTGGAAGAGAAATAAAATAATATAGGAGGATAGGAATAGATGTTTTTAGAAGATTGTAAAGTCTTAGAAAATAAACAAGTTTTTGGAACTTACTATTTAATGAAATTAAAGGGAGAGAAATCAATAAATGTAGCAAAAGCAGGGCAATTTTATATGCTACAATGTAAAGGACAAGGAACAATTCTTAGAAGACCTATAAGTTTACACTATATTGATAGAGAAAAAAATATTATAGAATTTTACTATGAAGTAAAAGGATTAGGAACTGAGGAGTTTAAAAATTTAAAAGAGGGGGATACTCTAAATCTTCAAGGACCTTTAGGAAATGGATTTACTACTGATGTAAAAGATAAAACAATAGTTGTAGTTGGTGGGGGAATGGGAATAGCACCAATAAAATTATTGATAGAAAGATTAAAAGAAAATGGAAATAAGGTTATATTTATCTGTGGTGGAAGAAATCAAGGGGCTGTTGAAATCATAAAAAATATAAACTTAGATGGAATAGAAACATATATTACAACAGATGACGGTTCTTGTGGTGTAAAAGGAAATGTAACATTACCACTTAGAGAAATTTTAGGAAAAGGTGGAATAGATGCTGTTTACACTTGTGGACCTCATAAAATGTTAGAGTTTGTTGGAAAAGTTGCACAGGAGTTTGGAGTTTACTGTGAAGTATCTTTAGAAGAGAGAATGGCTTGTGGAGTAAAAGCTTGTGTAGGATGTTCTATTTTAACTAATGAAGGAATGAAAAAAGTTTGTCATGATGGACCAGTATTTGATAGCAGAATAATAATAGATATCAATCCAAAAAATCCACTACCTTGTGATTGTAATAAATAGGAGGAAACAATGAGTAATAGATTAAAAGTTAATTTTTTAGGAGTTGAATTTGACAATCCAATAGTTACATCATCAGGATGCTTTGGATTTGGTTTAGAATATAAAGATTATTTCGATCCAAATGAATTAGGAGGAATAACTTTAAAAGGTTTAACACTGGAACCAAGAACAGGAAATATGGGGCCAAGAATAGCTGAAACACCTTGTGGTATTTTAAACTGTGTTGGACTTGAAAACCCTGGAATAGAAGTTTTTGAGAAAGAGATTATTCCTAAATTAAAAAAAGAGGGAGTAACAACAAAACTTATAGCTAACATAAATGGAAGTACAGTAGATCAATATGTAGAGATAGCTAAAAGAGTAAATGAAATTGAAGAAATAGATTTAGTAGAATTAAATATTTCTTGTCCAAATGTAAAAGATGGAGGAATGGCCTTTGGAGCAAATCCAGAAGTTGCAGGAAGAACTACAAGAGAGGTTAAGAAAGTTTTAACAAAAAAACCATTGATAGTAAAACTTTCTCCAAATGTAACAAACATTGTTGAAATTGCTAAAATTGTAGAGGCTAATGGAGCTGATGCAATATCAATGATAAACACATTACTTGGTATGAGAATAGATATAAAATCAGGAAAACCAATCTTAGGAAATACTATGGGAGGAATGTCTGGACCAGCAGTAAAACCAATTGCAGTTAGAATGGTTTATCAAGTTGCTCAAAATGTAAATATTCCTATAATTGGAATGGGAGGAATAAACTCTTGGGAAGATGCTGTTGAATTTATTATGGCAGGAGCTACAATGGTATCAATAGGAACAGGAATATTCCCTAATCCAGTTTTACCAGTAGAGGTTAAACAAGGACTTCAAAAATATGCTGAGGATAACAATTTAGAAAATATCCAAGATATAAGAGGAATAGCTTTTAGAAAATAATTAAGAAATATTTAAGGAGAAAAAGATTATGATAAACTCAAAAGATAGATTAATAATAGCATTAGATTTTCCTACAATGGATAAGGCTGTTGAATTAGTAGAGAGATTAGGAGATACAGCAATATTTTATAAAGTAGGATTAGAGTTATTTTTAAACTCAAAAGGAAAAATGGTAGAATACTTAGCTGAAAAAGGTAAGAAAATATTTTTAGATTTAAAATTCCACGACATACCAAATACGACAGCAATGGCATCTGTTTTTGCTGCTAAAGAAAATGTATTTATGTTCAATGTACATTCAACTGGTGGGAAAAAAATGATGGCAAAAGTTGTTGAAGAGGCTAAAAAAATAAATGATAAATCTCTTTTAATAGCTGTAACAATACTTACAAGTCTATCAGAAGAGGAAGTGAAAGAAACTTTCTTAACAAATGCAAGTATAAAAGAGTTGGCTATGAACTTAGCAAAACTTACAAAAGAAGCAGGAATGGACGGGGTAGTTTGCTCACCTTGGGAAGCTAAATATATAAAAGAAGCTTTAGGAAAAGAGTTTAAAACAGTATGTCCAGGTGTAAGACCAGCTTGGTCAGCAACTAATGACCAAACAAGAATAATGACTCCTAAAAATGCAATCTTAAATGGTTGTGATTTCTTAGTAGTTGGAAGACCTATAACTAAAAATGAAGATCCAGTAAATGCTACAAAATTAGTTTTAGCAGAAATTGAAGAGGGATTAAAAGAAGGCGGTCTATGTTAATTAAAAACGGACTTATAACTTTAGAGGAAAAAGTAGTACTTAAAGATATTCTTGTAGAAAACGGAAGGATAAAAGAGATTTCGGATGAAATTAATTTAGATGACCAAGAAGTAATAGATGCTAATGGAAAATATGTTTTGGCAGGAATAATAGATCCTCATGTTCATATGAGAGATCCAGGGCTTACTCATAAAGAAGATTTTGGAACAGGAAGTATGGCTTGTGCTAAAGGTGGAGTTACTACATTTTTAGATATGCCAAATACTGTACCAAATACAATAACAGAGGAGGCTCTTTTAAATAAAAAAAGGGATGCTCAAGGAAGAAGTTATGTAGACTATGGATTTTATTTTGGTGGAAGTAAAAATAATAACTCTGAAGAGGTAAGAAAAGTAAAAGATATGGCAGTGGCTACAAAAGTATTTATGAATGTTTCAACAGGAAATATGCTTGTAGAAGATGAAAAAATATTAGAGGATATTTTTAGATCATCAAATTTAGTTGCTGTTCATGCTGAAGGGGAAATGGTAGCAAAAGCTATTGAACTTTCAGAAAAAACAAAAGTTCCAGTATATCTTTGTCACTTATCTACTAAAGAAGAGATCCAAATGGTAAGAGAGGCTAAAGCTAAAGGACTTAAGATTTATGCTGAAGTAACACCTCATCATTTATTTTTAAATGAAAGCTATGTAAAAGAGGGAAGCTTCCTTAGAATGAAACCAGAGTTAAAAACTAAAGAGGATAATGAAGCTCTTTGGGAAGGGATAATAGATGGAACTATTGATACAATAGGAACAGATCATGCCCCTCATACTTTACAAGAAAAACAAGAAAAATTAACTTTTGGAATACCAGGAGTGCAATTTTCTTTAGAGATAATGTTAAAAGCTGTTGATGGCGAAAAAATTTCATTAACAAAACTTAGTGAAATAATGAGTAAAAATCCAGCAGAAATTTTTGGATTAAAAAATAAAGGAAAAATTGAAGTTGGTTATGACGCTGATTTAGTTATAGTTGATTTAGAAACAGAAGCAAAAATAACTAATGAAGAGGTTGTATCGAAATGTGGTTGGACACCTTATAATGGAATGTCAAAAGGTGGAGAGGTTGTAACTACAATAGTAAGAGGAAACATAGTATATAATAATAAAAAGTTTATAAATAAAAAAATTGGTAAGGAAGTGATGTAACAAATGGATAGAGCAAGAGGAGTAGCACATTCATTATTATCAGTAGGAGCTGTAAAATTAAATGTAGGAGAGCCATTTACTTTTGTATCTGGAATAAAAAGTCCAATTTATTGTGACAATAGAAAAATGATAGGATATCCAGAAGAGAGAAAAGTTGTAGTAGATGGATTTATCGAAATATTAAAAGATAAAGAGTTTGATGTAGTAGCAGGAACTGCAACAGCAGGAATTCCTTGGGCAGGATTTATAGCTGAAAGATTAAACGTACCAATGGCTTACATTCGTTCAGCTAAAAAAGATCACGGAGCAGGAAGACAAATTGAAGGAGCAGATTTAGAAGGAAAAAAAGTTATAGTTATAGAAGACTTAATTTCTACTGGTGGAAGTTCTATAAAAGCTGTTGAAGCTGCAAAAGAAGCAGGAGCAAAAGAAGTAGAAGTAGTAGCTATATTCTCATACCAATTCTTAAAAGCTGAAGAGAATTTTAAAAATGCAGGAATAAAATTAACAAATATTTCTGATTTTACAACTCTAATTGGACTTGCAACTGAGCAAAAATATTTAACAGAAGAAGAAAAAGAGATTGCTTTAAAATGGAATAAATCTCCTAACACTTGGGGAGTTTAATAAAAGTTTTTAATAACATATTTATGACACATTTATTTTTTATAATAAAGTTGTCATAAAATTACCCCATAATTTATAGAGTAAATAAACGAAGAGGCTATTGAAAAATAGCTTCTTTTTTTTTACAAAAAATTTGTTTTTCTATTAGTTATATTTTCATATTATATTTTATAAAAAAATCACAAAAAATAAAAAGGAAAAATATTTTTATTAGAGTAGTATATTGTAAAAGAAAGTGTTAAAAAAATGAGACTAAAATATACAAAAAAAATTTTTTTATGTCGCAAATAAAAAAAGTGCTGATATAATAAGATTAAAATAAATAAAAGACTTATTTTATATAAAAGTGGGGGGTGGTGATTTAAAAGTTTTGGATCTATTATTTGAAATTTACTTTATTTCGAATAATAGAAATATTTTTATTATAGGAGGTTCTTATGAAAAAAGTATTAATATTGTTGATGTTTTTACTTAATTTAGTTGTTGCTTATGCCAATATTGATTTTAATCTATCAGTAGAAAAGTTAGAAATGAAGAATGGTGTAGTAACAATGATGGATGTGAAAGATGCAAACCCAGGGGATACATTAGTTTATACATTAAAAATTACAAATAATGGGGAAGAAAAGGTAACAAATATAATGCCGAGTATACCAATACCTGAGTATACAACATTAATCCCAACTTTAGTGGCTCCAACAACATCATATGTAGTTTCAACAGACAATAAAAACTACAAAAAATATCCTTATTTAAATAATGATGGTAGCCCAGTTTCTGATTCTATGT
>NZ_JARHZE010000110.1 GCF_029258315.1 Fusobacterium sp.
TATCTTTAATAGCCTCTTGAATATTTTTATAAGTTTTGATTTTTTCCTTATCAATAACTCTATCAATATCTTTTTTAGTATAACCTAATCCCTCAAGAGCCATAACAAGTTCCTCTTCTATTCCATAGTCCACTCCGATATTTAAAACAGTTTCAGAAGAAGTAATATCAAGTTTTTTAATTTTAGATTTTAAATCTAGGATAATCTGTTGAGCTTTTTTTTCTCCAAGCTTTGGAACAGCTTTTAAAGTTATATAATCCTCTTTTAAAATCAATCCTTTAATAGTTTCAATATCAAAAGATGACATAATGGAAAGAGCCAAAGAAACACCAATACCTTTTACAGAAAGTAACATTTCGAAAAGATTTCTCTCTCTCTCTTCTAAAAATCCGATAAGTTTATACTCTTCCTCTTTAATGAAATTAAAAATAAATATTTTAATCTCTTGATTGACATTTAATTTTTCATAAGTTCTAAGTGAAATAAATATTTTATAACCAATTCCTCCAACTTCTAAAGCAAAATAATCTAATTTTTTATAAGTTACAATTCCTTTTAAATATTCAAACATAATTTCTCCTTTAAAATTTTATTTTAAATAATTATAACATAGAAAAAATAAAAAACATTAAAAATATTTTGTCAAAACGAAGAAAAAATTTAATTTTATAAATTTTGGAGATTAATTGAAAAAAATAAAAAAATATGATAAAATTTAGTATTGTGGATAATTGTCAAGTTTGAAATAAAAAGCAATAAAATTTATTGAAAAGAAATTGGAGGATTAATGAAAATATATACAGCTCCTATGGCTGGAGTTACAGATTTTACATTTAGAAGAATTCTTAAAGAGTTTGAACCTGATATGATATTTACTGAGATGGTCAGTGTCAACGCTTTGGAAGTTTTAAATGATAAAACAATAAATAAAATATTAAGACTTAATGCTGGAGAGGCTGTTCAAGTTTTTGGTTCCGATATAGATAAGATAGTAAATAGTGCTCTTTATTTAGAAAAAAAAGGAGTTAAACAGATAGATTTAAATGCTGGATGTCCTATGCCTAAGGTTACTAAAAATGGATCTGGATCTGGACTTTTGGAAAATCCCGAAAAAATAAGAGAGATACTGATAAAAATGAGAGAGGCTTTAAAACCTGAAACAAATATCTCTATAAAAATAAGAGTTGGTTTTAAAGGTGTGAAAGAGTATATTAAAATTGCTAAGATAGCAGAAGAGGTTGGATGTACTCACATAACAGTTCACGGAAGAACAAGAGAACAGATGTACACAGGAAAAGCTGATTGGAATAAAATAAAAGAAGTAAAGGATGCTGTTTCTATCCCTGTTATTGGGAATGGAGATATTTTTACAGCTGAAGATGCTTTAGAGAGGGTAAAATTTTCTGGAGTTGATGGAATTATGTTGGCTCGTGGAATGTGTGGAAATCCTTGGCTTATTAGAGATATAAGAGAGATATTTGAATATGGAGAAGTAAGAACAAAGGTAACCGAAGAGGAAAAAATAGATATGGCAATAAAACATATCTATATGGCAAGAGAAGACAACGAAAGTGATAAATTTATTTTTGAAATGAGAAAACATATCTGTTGGTATCTAAAAGGAATTAGAGGTTCAGCAGAGGCAAAGAATAGAATAAATAAACAAGAAGACTATTTAGAAGTTATAAAAATATTAGAAGAATTAAAAGAACAGATGAAGGGATAGAAATGATGGTTGATGAGACACCTTTGATGAGGCAATATACAGAAATAAAAAAAGATTATCAAGATAGTATACTATTTTTTAGACTTGGGGATTTTTATGAGATGTTTTATGAAGATGCCAAGATAGCTTCTAAAGAATTAGGATTGACTTTAACAAAAAGAAATAAGAAAATGGATGTTCCTTTAGCAGGGATACCATACCATTCAGCATCATCTTATATAGCTAAGCTGGTGAACAAAGGTTATAAAGTTGCAATATGTGAGCAAGTTGAAGATCCTAAAGAAGTAAAAGGAATAGTAAAAAGAGAGGTAATAAGAGTTATCACTCCAGGGACGATAATAGATACAGATTATTTAGATGAAAAAAATAATAATTATCTAATGGGAATTTTAATAAAAGATAAAAGTATAGGAATTTCATATGTGGATATTACCACTGGAGAATTTAAAACTTCAAAATTAGAGGGAAAAAATCTTTTATATAAACTTTTAGGTGAAATAAATAAGGTATATCCAAAAGAGATATTGATAGATGAGAAAAGTTTAAACTTTTTACAAGGGGAACTACAATCAAATAGAATACTAGAGAAAATTAATATAACAAAAGTTCAGACTATGAGAAATCCTGAAAAATATCTTCTTGAATACTTTGAAATTCAATCTCTAGATAGTTTTGGAATAAAAAATAATGATGATATAATTTCTGTATGTGCTATGGTATTAAAATATGTGGTGGATCTTCAAAAAGGAAATGAACTTCCTATTAGAAAAATCTCTTATGTGAGCACAGAAAAAATAATGGAATTAAATTTAACCACTCAAAGAAATTTAGATATAGTAGAAAATTATAATAGAAATGATAGTGGAACATTATTGGGAGTTTTAGATTTTTGTAAAAACTCTATGGGAAGTAGATATTTAAAGAGAATTTTAAAAAATCCAACTTTGGATATTGATGAGATACATAGAAGACAAAATGATATTGAATATTTTATAAATGAAGTTTTAGTTAGAGAAGAAGTAAGAGAGAAATTAAAAGATATATATGATATAGAAAGAATCATAGGAAAACTTACTTTAGAAACTGTAAATGGAAGAGACTTAGTTGCATTAAAAGAGTCAATAAAAAATATTCTTGAAATTTATAAAGTTTTAATAAAAAATAATTCTAATATTTTAGATTTAGATGTTGAAAAATTAATAGATGTTTACAATCTTATAGATAAAGTTATAATTGATGAGCCACCATTTTCAATAAGAGAGGGTGGAATAATAAAACCTGGTTATAATGAAGAGCTAGATGAATTAAGAAATATAGCAGAACATGGACAAGATTATCTATTAAAAATAGAAACAGAAGAGAGAGAAAAAACTGGAATAAAAGGACTTAAAATAAAATACAATAAAGTTTTTGGGTATTTCATAGAGATAACAAAGGCAAATATAGACTTAGTTCCAGATTATTATATAAGAAAGCAAACTTTAGTAAATGCAGAGAGATATATTGTTCCAGAATTAAAAGAGTATGAGGACAAGATACTTAATGCAAAAAATAGAATCTCAACTTTAGAATATTATCTTTTTAAAGAGATAGTTGGAGAGATAAAAAATTATATTGAAATGTTACAAGAGCTAAGTAATAAAATAGCTTATTTAGATGTTATTTCAAACTTTGCTTATATAGCTATAAAGAATAACTATGTTAAACCTGAAATCGTCCAAGAAGGAGAGATAGAGATTTTAGGAGGAAGACATCCAATAGTAGAGAAACTTATACCAGCTGGGGAGTTTGTGAAAAATAAGGTTTTATTAAATGAGAATAAAGATTTTATAATCTTAACAGGACCAAATATGTCTGGAAAATCAACTTATATGAAACAGATAGCCCTTATAATAATAATGGCTCACATTGGTTCTTATGTTCCAGCTGATTATGCAAAGATCTCTTTAGTTGATAAAATTTTTACAAGAATAGGTGCTAGTGATGACTTAATCACAGGACAGTCAACATTTATGTTAGAGATGAGTGAGGTAGCAAATATTTTAAACAGTGCCACTAATCGATCTTTTATAATTTTAGATGAGATTGGAAGAGGAACTTCAACTTTTGATGGAATTTCCATAGCCTCAGCTATTACTGAATATATTCACGATAATATAAAAGCAAAGACAATTTTTGCAACTCATTATCACGAGCTTACAGAGTTAGGGGAAAGATTAAAAAGAGCTGCTAATTTTAGAATAGAGGTTCAAGAAAAAGATAATAAGATAAAATTTTTAAGAGAGATTGTTCAAGGGGGAGCAGATAAATCTTATGGAATAGAGGTAGCAAGACTTGCTGGACTTCCAAAAGAGATACTTGTAAACTCGAAAAAAATATTGAATATCTTAGAAGAGAGAAAAGATATAATTGAACAAAATTTTGGTGTAGAACAGATGATGCTTTTTGGAAATACTCCAACTTTAGAAATAAAAAAAGAGGAGAAGAAGGAAAAAGTAGAAACAATTTCAGAAGAGGAAAAGAGGGCTTTAAGTATTTTAAGGGAGATAGATATTAATAATTTCACTCCAATGGAAGCTCTATTAAAAATTAATGAATTAAAGAAAATCTTAAATTAATTTTGTTGATGTTATAAACATAGAGGATAGGAGGAAGGATGAATAAGAAAATAAAAAATTCTATACTATTTGTTGGAATAATTTTATTGGGTTATCTTAATTATTATAAAGAAGAAGACGGCTTTGGAATCATAGATAATGTGATAGAAACAACAAATGTTGTATATGATACATCAGGTTATCATATTGAAGCAGAAAAACAAATTGATGATATGGATTTAGACACAACAAAATTTAAAAAAGCAACAGCTAAATATGAAAATATGACTTTGTCAGGGGACAAAGTTTTCTTAGATGCTGGTAAAAATATATTTTTAGAGGAAAATATAGTTGGTAATAATGGAGAGGGCTGGGAGATATTTTCAGATGCCCTAAGTTATAATCAATATAAAGATTTATTGACTTCTGATAAGGGAATGAAGGCTGTTAATAAAGAAGAGGGGATCACTTTAGAAGGAAAAGAGGTTGTAACAAATAAAAACTTTGATAATGTAGATATTTCAAAAAATGTTACAATGTCAAACGAAAAAGTAAAGATCCAAGGGGATACAGGAAAGTATCAAAAAAATAAAAATTTATTTACAGTCAATGGAAATGGAAAGTTTGAAAGTTTAGAAGAAAATGGATTCAAAGGTGAATTTAATCAAGGAAAATATTTTTTGAATAAAGATACAGTTGAGTTTAGAAATGGTTATACAGGATATTTCCAAGATGCAGTGATAAAAGGAAAAAATTTAGATTATAATAATAAAAAACAGACTTTTATAACAAGAAACAATCCAGTTATCTATGTGGATGGTTATACAATTAATTCACAGGAGATAAAGAAAACTAGACCAGAAAATGAGGTTGATATAGTTGGACAGGTTATAGGAACAAATGGAGATATAAGTTTTAAAGGTGACTATGGAGTTTATAAAATAGATGAAAAAATCCTTTATTTAGATGGAGATGTTGAGATAACTAACTCTAAGGGTGAAAAATTAAAAGGAGAATTAGCTAGATACAATTTTGAAACAAAGGTTGCTGATTTTTCAAATAAAAATAAAAATGTAGAGTATAGTTTCCAAGATAGAAAGGCTTATTCTAAAAAACTTGTTTATGATTTTAATAAAGAAAATCTAGTATTAAATGATGGATATACTTTTGAAGATTCTAAATATAGAAGTGTTGGAAAAAATATGGAATATGATAATACTTCAAAAACAGGAAATATAAAAAATGGACAAATTTTAGTGAAAGCAACAAAAGAACTAATAAAAGCTGATGATATAAACTTTGATACAATAAAAAAAGATTATAAAGCTTTTGGAAATGTAAATATTGAAAGAGCAAATGACATTTTAACGACAGATCAGATAGAATACCTAACTTCTATGGATAAGGGAAATATTCCAAATGAATTTGTTATAAAAAATAAATTAGATGGAAGTTTGACAAAGGGTAGAAATTTAGTATATACAATTTCTAAAAATCAAATTACAACTGAAGAGATATTTACTTATGAAAATAAAAACTCATATGTTTCAGGAAAAGGAATGGTTTATGATTTAGGTACTGAAATAGGAAATCTTTTAAGTGAAGTAAAATATGAGGACAGAAAAAATAATAGTGTTGTTACAGGAGATAAGGGAGAGTTTAAAAAGGATACTTACTTAAAGCTAAAAGATAATGTAAAACTTGTAACAAAATCTGAAGAACTTTTAACAACAGAGGCAAATTATGACTTTAAAACTGATGTAGTAAATTTACCAAATCAAATAGATTTTAGAAATCTAGATAATAGTTTTGTAGGAAAACTTGAAAAAGGAAAAATTTTAAATTCTAAGAAATTATTTGTAGGACAAAAATTTAGCGGAGTAAGCAGTAAAAAAGAGAATATAATTTCAGATGTATTTGAATATGGATTGGATACTAAATTGGTAAAATTAAGAAATAATATAAATATTACCAATGAAGATTCTAAAATAAAAGCTAATGAAGTTCTTTATGATAATAAAAAGAATACTATATTTGCTGTTGGAAATGTTAAGATAAATTATCAGGCAAATATGAATATGACAGGAGAAAATATTCTTTTAAATACTTTGACAAAAGATATTTCAGGAGAAAAAGTATTTATGAAAACAGATAAAAATGAAAATATATCTTCTGACAAATTCAAAGGAAACTTAGATAAGATGACATTTAATTTTTTAAGAAATGTTAAAGGAAGTTTTATTACTAAAACAGAGGATTCTAGTTTGCCAACTAATTTAACAGGAAATGATATAACTATCACAATGATAAAAGACAAAAATTCTAATAAGGTTCATAGAGTTATTGGAAAAAAAGGAACAGTAATTACAAGAGGAACTCAAAGTATAAAATCAGATGATATTATATATAATTTCTTAAAAGGAACAGTGGTAGCAAATAGAAATAATAAAATTTATAGTGAAGATGAGGAAAATAAAGTCACTATTTTAGGAAATAAAATAGAAGGAAATCTAAATGAAGAGAAACTATATTTTAACTCAAAAGTAACTATGGAAAATATTAACAATAAAAATGAGAAGACAACTTTAGTAGGAGATAAAGGGGTATTAGATAATAATGCTCAGACAGTTCAGTTGACAGGAAATGTAAAAATGGAGAATGAGCAATTTATATTTAATGCTGATAGAATGATTTATAATAAAAATACTCAAAAAGTGAAAGCTTATGGTAATACAAAAATAGATTATAAAATAAAATAAGAAGGAGAAGCCTATGAAGAGTATCGAGGGACAACATCTATGTAAAACTTATAAAAAAAGGCAAGTTGTAAAAGATGTAAGTCTTAAAGTTAAAAAAGGTGAGATTGTTGGACTTTTAGGACCAAACGGTGCTGGAAAAACAACTACCTTTTATATGATTACTGGAATAATAAAACCAGATAGTGGAAAAGTATATTGTAATGATGATGATATTTCAACTTTCCCAATGTATAAAAGAGCTAATCTAGGGATTGGATATCTAGCTCAAGAAGCTTCTGTTTTTAGAAATTTAACTGTTGAGGATAATATCTATGCTGTTCTTGAGATGAAAAATCTACCAAAAGAGGAGCAAACAAAAAAAGTTGAAGAGCTTTTAAAAGAATTTAAATTATCACATATTGCTAAATCTTATGGATACTCTTTATCTGGTGGAGAAAGAAGAAGGGTAGAGATAGCAAGAACAATAGCAAACAACCCAGATTTTATTTTACTAGATGAACCTTTTGCTGGAGTAGACCCAATAGCTGTTGAGGATATTCAAGAGATAATAAGATACTTAAAAGAAAGAGGACTTGGAATTTTAATAACAGACCACAGTGTAAGAGAAACTTTAAGAATTACAGACAGAGCCTATATAATGGCAGAGGGAGAAGTTTTAATAAGTGGAACTCCTGAAGAGATAGCAGAAAATGAAACAGCGAGAAGAGTTTATTTAGGAGAAAACTTTAAACTAGATTAAAAAAATTAAATTGAAGATTATAATTAAAAATATGGAGGAAAAATGTTAACAGGTAACGAAATCAGAGAAAAATTTATAGAGTTTTTCGAAAGTAAAAATCACAGACACTTTGAAAGTTCATCATTAATACCAGATGACCCAACTTTACTTTTGACAGTAGCAGGAATGGTTCCATTTAAACCTTACTTTTTAGGACAAAAACCAGCACCTACTCCAAGAGTAACAACTTTCCAAAAATGTATAAGAACAAATGACTTAGAAAATGTTGGAAGAACAGCAAGACACCATACATTCTTTGAAATGTTAGGAAACTTCTCTTTTGGAGATTATTTTAAGAAAGAGGCTATAACATGGTCTTATGAGTTTATTACAGAAGTTTTAAAATTAGATAAAAATAAACTTTGGGTATCAGTGTATGATACAGATGATGAGGCTGAAGAGTTATGGGTATCAGAATGTAATTTCCCTAGAGAAAGAATAGTGAGATTAGGAGAGGACGATAACTGGTGGGCAGCTGGTCCAACTGGATCTTGTGGACCTTGTTCAGAAATCTATGTAGATTTAGGAATTGAATTTGGTGGAAATGAAAATTCAAAATTAGGAGATCCAGATACTGATAATCGTTTTATAGAGATTTGGAACCTAGTTTTCACAGAATGGAATAGAATGGAAGATGGACATTTAGAGCCATTACCTAAGAAAAATATAGATACTGGAGCTGGACTTGAAAGAATAGCTGCAGTAGTTCAAGGAAAGGCAAATAACTTTGAAACAGATTTATTATTTCCAATCGTAGAAGAAATGGGAAAAGTTGCAGGGGTTAAATACGGAGTAGATCCAAAAGTAGATTTCTCATTAAAAGTTATAGCTGACCACGGAAGAGCTGTTACATTTTTAATAAATGATGGAGTAATTCCATCAAATGAAGGAAGAGGATATGTTCTTAGAAGAATATTAAGAAGAGCAGTAAGACATGGAAGATTATTAGGAGTAAAAGAGTTATTCCTATCAGACTTATTAGATGTTATAGTTAACTTAATGAAAGGTTCTTATCCAGAATTAGAAACTAACTTAAAACATATTAAAAAAGTTGTTAAAATAGAAGAGGAAAAATTCTCTAACACTCTTGATTTAGGAATTCAACACGTTATGAATGCCATTGAAGAAGCTAAAAATAAAGGAGAAAATTTCTTATCTGGAGATGTAACATTTAAATTATATGACACTTATGGATTTCCTTATGAATTAACTGAAGAGATATGTGAAGAGAATGAAATAAAAGTATATAAAAATGAATTTGATCAAAAGATGGAAGAGCAAAGAGAACTTGCTAGAAGTTCAAGAGAAGTTGTAATGGAAAAAGGACAAGATGCTTTTATTGAAACTTTCTTCGATGAACATGGAAAAACAATATTCACAGGATATGAAAGTTTAAAAGAAACTGCAAAAATTCTTTTTGTTAAAAAATTAGATGAAGATAAATTTATGGTTATAACAGACAGAACACCTTTCTATGCAGAGTCAGGAGGTCAAGAAGCTGACTTTGGTACTATGATTTCTGGTACAGGAAGTAGTGGTGTAGTTATAGATGTTAAAAAACAAAAAGATATCTTTATGCATACTGTAAAAATAGTAAATGGAATTTATAACTTAATAGAAGGAACAGAGGTTAAATTATCAGTAGATGCTAATAGAAGAGCTGCAATATCTAAAAACCATAGTGCAACTCACTTATTACAAAAAGCATTAAGAGAAGTATTAGGAACTCACGTTCAACAAGCTGGATCATTGGTATCAGCAGATAGATTAAGATTTGACTTCAATCACTATGAAGCAGTAACAGATGAAGAACTAGAAAAGGTAGAAAGATTAGTTAATGCTAAGATAGCTGAAGCAGTAAGCTCTAATATAAGAGAGATGTCAATGGATGAAGCTAAAAAAATAGGAGCTATGGCTTTGTTCGGAGATAAATATCAAGATGTAGTTAGAGTAGTTTCTTTTGGAGAGTTTTCAACAGAACTATGTGGAGGAATTCACGTACAAAATACATCTGAAATAGGATTATTTAAAATAGTATCTGAGACAGGAATAGCTGCTGGTGTAAGAAGAATTGAAGCTCAAACTGGATACCATGCATATGAAACTGTAAAAACTATGGAAAAATTAATAGATAAAGTTTCAAAAGTATTAAAAACAGATGCTTCAAAATTAGAAGAAAAAGTAGAAAAAGTTTCTGAAGAATTAAGAAACTCTTTAAAAGAGATTGAAGAATTAAAATCTAAAATAGCTACTTATGAAGTAAGCTCTCTATTTGAACAAGTAACTGAAATCAATGGAGTAAAAGTTTTAGTAAAAGAGTTTGAAAATAAAGAAAGCGATTCTTTAAGAGAGATAGTTGATAAAGCTAAAGATAAACTAGGAAGTTGTATAGTTGTACTTGGAGCAAATAATGGAAAAGCAATATTTGCTGTTGGAGTAACAAAAGATTTAACTTCTAAAGTAAAAGCTGGAGATTTAGTAAAACAACTTGCTATCATAGCTGGAGGAAATGGTGGAGGAAGACCTGATTTTGCTCAAGCTGGTGGAAAAGATGGATTAAAAGTTAAAGAAGCTTTAGAAACAGCTAAAAATATTTTAACAGAAAAGTTATAATATAAAGAGGAAGATTATGTATAAAAAATATATTTCTCTGGATATAGGAGATGTAAGAATAGGAGTAGCTAGATCTGATTTAATGGGGATGCTAGCTACCCCATATGAAGTTATAAATAGAAAAAAAGTAAAATCAGTAAAGAGAATAGCTGAAATATTAGAAGAAAATAATACTAAATCACTTGTTGTAGGGATACCTAAAAGTCTTGATGGGACAGAAAAAAGACAGGCTGAAAAAGTGAGAGAGTATATAGAAAAATTAAAAAATAATATTGAAGGACTAGAAATTTACGAGGTTGATGAAAGAATGACAACTGTCTCAGCAGATAGAATGCTTACAGATGGTGGAAAAAAAGGAGCTCTAGAAAAAAGAAAAGTTGTTGATAAAATAGCAGCGGCTATAATTCTTCAAACATTTTTGGATTCTAGAAGAAAATAACTTGGAGGAATTTTATGAGAGGAAAGATATTACTAAGATTTTTATTAGTAATGGTTGTTCTTGTAGGGTCATTATGGTCTATAAAAAAAGAACCAATGAAGTTAGGACTGGATTTAAAAGGAGGAGTTTATGCAGTACTAGAAGCTACTGCTGAAAATCCAAATGAAGAAATAGATTCAGAAACAATGGACAGTTTAATAGAAGTTTTAGACAGAAGAATAAATGGAATTGGAGTAGCAGAATCTGTTGTTCAAAAGGCTGGAAGTAACAGAGTAATAATCGAACTTCCGGGAGTAAAAGATACAAAAGAAGCTATAAATATGATAGGAAAGACAGCTCTTTTGGAATTTAAAATAATGGATGAAAATGGAAATTTAGGAGAGACATTATTGACAGGAGGAGCTTTGAAAAAAGCTCAAGTTGGACAGGGACAATTTGGAGATCCTCAAATAAACTTTGAATTGAAACCAGAAGGAGCAGTAAAGTTTGCTAAAATTACAAGAGAAAATGTAGGAAAACAATTAGCAATAGTTCTTGATGGAAAAGTTCAAACAGCTCCCGTTATAAAAACAGAGATTTCAGGTGGAAGTGGAAGTATAAGTGGAAATTACACAGTTGAAGAGGCACAAAAAACAGCGATGCTTTTAAATTCTGGAGCTCTTCCAATAAAAGCTGAAATAATAGAAACAAGAACAGTAGGGGCATCTTTAGGAGATGAATCAATAGCAGCAAGTTTAGTGGCAGGAAAAGTTGGTATAACTTTAGTAATGGTATTTATGTTACTATTTTATAGAGTTCCTGGTTTAATAGCTGATATCGCTCTTATATGTTTTGGAATTGTAAACTTTGGAGTTATTAACTTTATAGGGGCAACTCTTACATTACCGGGTATTGCTGGATTTATCCTTTCAACAGGAATGGCAGTAGATGCCAATGTAATTATTTTTGAGAGAATAAAAGAGGAGTTAAAGTTTGGAAACACAATAAGAGGAGCAGTAAAATCTGGATTTAGTAAAGGGTTTATAGCAATATTTGACTCAAACTTAACAACATTAATAATCACAACAATTTTATTTGTATTTGGAACTGGACCAGTAAAAGGATTTGCAGTAACTCTTACAGTTGGTACTCTTGCATCAATGTTTACAGCAATAACAATTACAAGAGTATTATTAGATATTTTTGTTGAGGTATTTAATGTAAAAAATCCTAAGTTATTTGGAGTAAGGGGGAAATAGATATGCAAATAGAAATAGTAAAAAACAGTAAAAAATGGGTAGCTTTATCCCTTGTATTTATATTTATTTCTTTAGGTGCTCTTTTAACAAAAGGTTTAAATTATGGAATAGATTTTTCTGGAGGAAACTTATTTCAACTTAGATTTGAAAAGCCAGTTAGTTTAAAAGAAATTAATGGAGCTTTAGATAAAATAGGTAAAAATATACATCAGTTTAAAGGAAATGGTAGAAAAGTACAAATTTCTGAAGGAAATGAGGTATTAATAAGAATCCAAGAGATAACAGAGAAAGAAAAAAATGAGTTTTATGAAGAGATAAAACAAGTTGGAAAATATGAAATCATAAAAGAGGATAAGGTTGGAGCTAGTGTAGGAAAAGAATTAAAAATGTCTGCTGTATACTCTTTAGTAATAGGTGGAGTTTTAATTGTTGCATATATTACAATGAGATTTGAATTTATGTTTGCAATAGCTGCTATCTTAGCTTTAGTACATGATATTATAATAGCTGTTGGAGGAATTTCTTTATTAGGTTATGAAATAGATACTCCATTTATAGCAGCAGTTCTAACAATTCTAGGATATTCAATCAACGACACAATAGTAGTTTTTGATAGAATAAGAGAAACTTTAAAGAAAAAGACAGATTTAACTTTTGGAGAGGTTTTAAACAAAAGTATAAATCAAGTAATGGTTAGATCTTTGAATACATCAATAACAACACTATTAGCAGTAATGGCTATTTTAGTTTTTGGTGGAGAATCTTTAAGAACTTTTATAACTACTCTTTTAATAGGAATGGTTGCAGGTACATATTCTTCAATATTTATAGCAACACCTTTAATTTATCTATTAGAAAAAGATAGAGATAAAAAAGTAGAAAACTCAAAATATTTAGATAAAAATGATGACGATGAGCATCATGAAAAAATATTAGTATAATATTTAACAATTAGGATTGCCTATTTTTATAGGCAATCCCTTAATAATTAGGAGATAAAAATGAGAACTTGGTTGGAAGTAAATACTAAAAATCTTAGATATAACATAGGGAAGATATATGAAAAGATAGGGGATAGAAAGATAATTGGTATAGTGAAGGCTAATTCTTATGGACTGGGTTCAATTGAAATAACAAAAGAACTTATAAAATGTGGAATAGATTTTTTTGCAGTGGCTACCTTATCTGAAGGGATAGAGTTGAGAAAAGCTGGGATAAAAGAAAAAATATTGATATTGGGTGGAGTTTTTGATGATGAGTTAAAAGAGGTTGCTCAATATGATCTTCATATAGCTTTATCACGTTTTGATCAATTGGTTTATATTCATAAAAATAAACTTCAAGTAAAATGTCACTTAGCTCTTGAAACAGGAATGGGAAGAATTGGATTTAATTTTGAAGATGTAGAAAAAGTAAAGAAATATGTAAAAGAAAATAATTTAACCAATATAATAGGTGTGTATACTCACTTATCAGTAGCAGATGAAGAGAGTGAAGAAAATAGAATATACACAGAAAAACAAATCGAAAAATTTAATAATTTTAATGGAATTGATACTATTGAGTATAGACACATATTAAATAGTGGAGGAATTTTAAGTTACTCTGATAAAGATAATGGGAATTACGTTAGAGTGGGAATAGTTATGTATGGTATTTGTGGTGAGAGATGGATAGATGATTTTAAGCCAGTAATATCATTTAAAAGTAAAATTCTATTTATTAAAACTTTGATAGAGGATATGGATATATCTTACGGAAGAGCTTGTCATTTAAAAAAAGGTGAAGTTATAGGAACTATTGCAGCTGGATATGCCGACGGATTTAAAAGAGGAGCTTTAAATAAGATGACTGTAAAAATCCAAGGAAGAGATTGTACAGTGGTTGGAAAAGTGTGTATGGATATGTTGATGGTAAAAATACCAGAAGATATGGTTGAAAAAATAAAAATAGGGGAAGAGGTTATTTTATATGGAGATGATTTAGTAGAAAAAGCAAAAGAGATAGGAACATCAACTTATGAAATAATAACAGGTATTAACCCTAGAGTAAAAAGAGTATATATAGAGGAGTAAAGAATGGCACAAGTAGTACTATTAAAAGATAAAGAAAAAAAGATAAAAAATTTTTATCCAAATGTATTTAAAGATGAAATAAAATATACTATTGGAGAGATAAAAAATGGAGATGTAGTCGATGTAGTAAGAGAAGATATGATGTTTGTTGGAAGAGGTTATGTCACAGAAGGAACATCAGCTTTTGTTCGTGTATTAACTACTATAGATGAACCAATAGATAAAGATTTTATATATAGAAAAATAAAAGAAGCTTATGATAAAAGAGATTTCTTAAAGGCTGAAACAAATTGTACTAGAGTATTTTTCTCAGAAGCAGACGGAATACCTGGATTGGTTATAGATAAATTTGAAAAATATATCTCTATCCAATTTAGAAATTCTGGAGTAGAAGTTTTTAGACAGACTATAATCAATGCTATAAAAAAATATATGAAACCAAAAGGGATATATGAAAGAAGTGATGTTGAAAATAGAGTTCATGAAGGTGTAGAGGAAAAAACAGGGGTTATATATGGAGAGATTCCTGAAGAGATAGTTATGGAAGACAATGGGTTAAAATATACTATCGACATTGTAAATGGACAAAAAACAGGATTTTTCTTAGATCAAAGAGATTCTAGAAAATTTATAAGACCATTTTTAAATGAAAAAACAAGATTTTTAGATGTTTTCTCAAGCAGTGGTGGTTTTTCAATGGCAGCCTTAAAAGAAAATTGCCAAAAAGTTGTAGCAATAGATAAAGAGCCTCATGCATTAGAACTTTGCAAAAAAAATTATGAATTAAATGGATTTACAAATTCTTTTGAAACTTTAGAGGGAGATGCCTTTATGTTGTTAAAAACTTTAATAACAAGAGGAGAAAAATATGATGTAATAACTTTAGATCCTCCTTCTCTAATAAAAAAGAAAATAGATATTAAAAGAGGAAGAGATTTCTTCTATGAATTATGTAATAGTAGTTTCAAATTAATGGATAAAGGTGGAATTTTAGGAGTTATCACTTGTGCTTATCATATAGGACTTCAAGATTTATTAGAGGTTACTAGAATGGCAGCATCAAACAATGGAAAAATGTTACAAGTGATAGGAATAAATTATCAACCAGCAGATCACCCTTGGATATTACATATTCCAGAGACACTATATTTAAAAGCGTTATGGGTGAAAATAGTATAAGGAGGTAGATCCTATGTATTTAGATATTATAACATTAATCATTTTAGGTTGGTCAGTTATATGTGGATTGAATAATGGATTTATAGTGGAGTTTATTTCAACTTTTGGAATTTTGATAAATTTATATATAACTCATAAAATAACTCCAAGCCTATGTGAAATCACAAAAGAATTATTAAAGAAACAAGATGAAACTTATGTTTATGCAATTACATTTTTAGTAGTTTTTATGACTATTACTATAATTTTACATCTTTTGAATTTATTTTTAAAAAATCAAAAAACTTCAATGTTTTTTAGAATTTTAGGAGGAGGGGTAAGTTTAGCCAAAGGAGTTTTAGTTTGTGCTATAATTTTAACTTTCTATAATGTAGGTCAAGAAAAAATAAAACCTCTTAGAAAATTAGGAGAGGACAGTATTGTAAATGAATATTTTTTAAAAATGACTGATAATGTGGATTTTTATATTCCTGAAAATCTAAAAGCAAAAATTCAAGAAATAAAAAATGATAGGTCGGTAGAAAAATATATGAATAAATTAATAGGGGAGTAAATAGATGAAGATAATAAACGACTATATATTAAAAGAATCTAAGTTATCAATAGTATTTGGAATAACTCTATTTACTTTTATTTTCTTAATAGAAATAATAGTATCTATGATGGAAAGTATACTTGTAAAAGGTTTATCTGTGATAGATGTGGCAAGGATGATATCTTTTTATCTTCCTATGATACTTTCTCAGACTATTCCAATGGGAATATTTTTAGGAATAATGATTACATTTGGAAATTTTACAAAAAATAGTGAGATAACAGCTCTTAATTCTATGGGTGTTTCTTTAAATAAAATTTTAAAACCTGTAATCTGGATAGGAATAGGGGCAACTTTATTTATATTTTTCTTACAAGAAAGTTTGGTTCCAAGATCATTTATAAAATTACAACAACTTTCATATAAAATGGTTTATGAAAATCCTGTTTTCCAATTAAGAGATAAGGTTTTAATAGATGGATTTGCAAATTATAAAATATATATAGATTCTATCAATAAAAAAACTAAAGATGCTGAGAAAGTTTTAGTTATGATACAAGAGGAAGATTCGCAATATCCAACTTTAGTATTGGGAAAAACTGCAAATTGGGAAGATGCAGCTCTTTCACTGAAAGATGCAGATTTTTATAGATATGATGAAAAAGGAAACTTGGTTGTAACTGGTAACTTTGAGAAAAAAAGAGTTCCATTCACATCATATTTTAAAGATATGAGTGTAAAAGTAAAAGATATTGAGGGAATGAACATACAACAGTTAAGAAAAGAGATAGAGAAAAAAGATAGGGCAGAAAGAATACCTTACATAGTAGAGATAAATAGAAAAATAGCTGTTCCTATGTCAACAATAGCCTTAGCAATTTTAGGTGTTTTACTTTCTATTGGAAATTCAAGATCTGGAAAAGGAATAAATTTTGGAATAGGGATAGTGGTAATATTTTTATATATTGTTCTTTTAAATATAGGAGTAGTATTTTCATATAGAGGAATAGTAAGTCCTTTTGTTGGAGTTTGGACACCTAATATTATTTTATATATTTATACATTTATACTATATTCAAGAAAGGTAAGGTTAATATAATGATGAAAAAATTAGATATTTATATCAGTAAAAGTTTTATAAAATCTTTCCTTATTTCTTTAATTGCTTTTATAAATATATTTATATTGAGTCAACTTTTTAAAATTTTTAGATATGTTGGAGAGGGAAGATTAACTCCGGGAGAGGGAGTTTTATATATTCTTTGTATGTTACCAAAAATAATAATGAATGTAACTCCATTGGCTGTACTTTTAGGAGCTTTGATGTTTATAAGCAAGATGGCCAGTAACTTGGAGATAATTTCTTTAAAAACTGCTGGAATAAGTTTTAAAAGAATTATTCGTTTTCCTCTTATAATCTCTTTTATAATTTCTATCCTAGTATTTATTGTAAATGGATATTTATATCCTAAAGGGGAGAAAAAACAAAGAGAATTAAAAGGGGATGTTATTTCAACTCTTTTACCAACAGAAAAAAGAAATGGATTTATAAGAGATGATCACAATAACTTATATATGTTTGATTATTTAAATGTTATTGATGGAAAAGCTAAAAAAGTTAAGATTATAGAATTAAATGATAATTTTGATAAAATAGACAGAGTTATTTTTGCAGAAACAGCAAACTTTGATAAAGATGAAAAGGTTTGGAAATTAAAAGATGTAAAAATAAGTAATGTGGAGTCAAAAACTCAAGAGAATTTAAAGGAGTATTCTTCACCTGAATATAAAGAGGAACCAGAAAAATTTGTTGCTCTTTTAGTTGATCCAAGAATATTAAATAATAGAGAATTAAAAAAAGAACTTTCTAAACTAGAAAATACGGGAATAGATACAAGAGATGGAATTTCTGAAATTGCTAACAGATATTCTTTCCCTTTTGCAAGTTTTATAGTGGTATTTTTGGGATTGGCTTTAGGAAGTAGATATGTTAGAAATTCATCAGCTATAAATGTAATAATTAGTATATTTTTAGGTTATGGATATTATATTGTTCACGCATCATTTGAGGCTTATGGAAAAAATGGATATTTAAATCCTTTTGTTTGTGGCTGGATACCAAATATAATATTTTTAATAGTTGGAATATATTTTATAGAAAAGGCTGAGTATTAGGAGAAAATTTTATGTCAGATAATATAAAAATAAAAGTTTTAGACAATGGAATACCTTTATTAATGGATAAAATTGAGGGGATAAGCAGTGCGTCATTGGGAGTTTTTGTAAAAACAGGAGCAAAAAATGAGTTACCCGGTGAAGAGGGAATATCTCATTTTATAGAGCATATGATGTTTAAAGGGACTAAAAATAGAAGTGCTAAGGATATTTCAGAAGAGATAGACAATGTTGGTGGAATAATAAATGCTTATACCGGAAAAGAAGTAACAACTTATTATACACAGATGCTTTCTAATAGACTTGAAATAGGTGTAGATATTTTAACAGATATGTTTTTAAACTCAACTTTTTTAGATGAAAATATCGAAAGAGAAAAAGGTGTAGTTATAGAAGAGATAAATATGTATGAGGATATTCCAGAGGAGATAATTCACGATAAAAATGGAAATCTAGTAATAGATGGTCCTCAGAGTAATATAATTTTAGGAAGTGTTGAGAGTGTTCAAGGGCTTACAAGGGAGAAAATTTTAAACTATTTTACAGAACAATACAGTCCAAGAAATATGGTTATTTCAATAGCTGGAAATTTTTCGGAAGATGAAGTTTTTGAAAAATTAAATTCTGGTTTTGGAAAAATAAAGAAAGTGGAAAAAATAAGAGAATATAATGGAAAAATGGAAGTAAAAACTCCCAAAACTATTATAAAAAAAGATAGTAACCAAGTTCATCTATGTTTTAATACAATAGGAAAGTCTGCCATAGATAAAAGAAGATATGAAGTTGCTATTTTAGCAAATACTTTAGGTGGAAATATGAGTTCAAGACTTTTCCAAAAAATAAGAGAAGACAGAGGGCTAGCTTATTCAGTTTATAGTTATACTTCATCTTTTGAAGAGGGGGGAATAATAACTATCTATGCAGGGACAACTCTAAAAGATTACAAAGAGGTAATAAAATTGATAGAGGAGGAGTTCCAAGATATAAAAAATAATGGAATAAGTGAAAAAGAATTACAAAAAAGCAAAAACCAATTTTTAAGTGCTGTTACTTTTGGTTTAGAAAGTAGCAAGGGAAGAATGACAAGAATGGCAAATTCTTATTTATTCTATAATGAGATAAAAGATCTTGATGATATTTTAAATGAGATTGAGCAAATCACAGTAAAAGATATAGAGGAGATTGCAAAAGAGATATTTGATGAAAAATATTATTCTTTAACAGTTCTTGGAAATATAAATGAAGGAGAATTAAACTAATGGAAAAAGTAGTAGTAAAAGTAGTATTAGAAGAGGGAGTACAAAAACCTGTATATATGACAGAAGGCTCAGCAGGAATGGATGTAAGAGCTAATATAAAAGAGCCAATCACTTTAGGAAGTTTAGAAAGAGTATTGGTTCCAACAGGGATAAAAATGGAAATACCAGTAGGATATGAAGTGCAAGTAAGACCAAGAAGTGGACTAGCTTTAAAATACGGAATATCTATGGCGAATACTCCAGGAACAATTGATTCTGATTACAGAGGAGAGATCGGAGTTATAATGATAAACCTAAGCAAAGAGGATTTTGTAATCACTCCAGGTGAAAGAATAGCACAGTTAGTTTTAGGAAAAGTTTATCAAATGGATCTAGTAGAGGGAGAACTTTCTCAAACAGAAAGAGGAGAAGGTGGATTCGGTCATACTGGAAAATAATAGAGGATAATTATGAAATATATAATAGAAAAAGATAACGAGGGAGTAAGATTAGATAGATATCTTAGAAAAAAACTCTCAGATGTTCCATTAACAGAAATTTTTAAGGCTTTAAGAATTGGAAAAATTAAAGTTAATAATAAAAAGAAAAAAGAAAACTATCGTCTTGTAGAGGGAGATAAGATCTTTATAGGAATTGGAAATCTTCAAGAGGAAGAGGAAAAAGTATTTTTAAAACTTAGTGATGAAGAGAAGAGATTTTTAGTTAAGAATATTGTTTTTGAAAATGATGATTTAATAGTTTTCAATAAAGAAAAAGATGTGGTTATGCACAAAGGAAGTGGATTTGACTATGGAATCTCTGAAATGTTTAAATCTTATTATGAAACAGATGATTTTAATTTTATAAATAGAATAGATAAAAAAACTTCTGGATTGGTAATTGGAGCAAAAAATAAAATTTCTACAAGAGTTTTAGCTGAAGAGCTAAGAGAAAATAATATAAGAAAAAAATATTATATTTTAGTTCATGGAAATATTAAAAAGAATATTTTTACAATTGAAAATTATCTTAAAAAAATAGAGGACAAGGTTGTTGTAACTTCTAAAGATGATCAAGAGGGAAAAGTGGCAGTAACTCATTTTAAGGTGATTGATAGATATGAAAAATATACTCTTTTAGAGGGGGAACTTTTAACAGGAAGAACTCATCAACTAAGAGTACAATTATCTGATATGGGAAATCCAATAGTTGGGGATACTCGTTATGGGATAAAAGATGGGGAAAAGAATTTATACTTAAATTCTTTTTACTGTGAAATACCAAAATATAATGTAAAAATTGAAAATGATTTACCAGAATTTTTTAAGAATAAACTAAAAAAATAAGGGGAGAAAAATGTTTTTATTAAATTTTTTTAAAGGAATCGGTATTGGTGTAGCTAATGTAATTCCAGGGGTTTCTGGTGGAACAATGGCTGTTTTATTTGGAATATATGATAAATTAATTGATGCTATAGCAAATTTTCTTAAAGCAGATAAAGCGAAGAAAATAGAATATATTAAATTTTTACTTCCTCTTTTAATTGGTTGTGGAGTAGGAATACTTGCTTTTGCTAAGATTATAGGATATTTATATGAAAATTATCCAATTTACACAAAGGGTGCATTTATAATCCTAGTTTTACCTTCAATACCAGTGATAATAAAAGGAGAAAATTTTTCTAATGTAAAAAATATCTTAGCTTTTGCCTTTGGATTGATGTTTGTTATAGGATTTTTTATGATAACTTATAAGTTTTCAGGAAATTCATTTGCAAAACAAGATGTATTCACAACATTATATGGGTTAAAATTAACTCTATGTGGAGCTTTAGCAGGTGGAGCTATGATAATACCAGGAATCTCTGGATCTCTACTTCTTCTGGCTTTAGGTGAACATGAAAATATAATAAATTATATCGGAGCTGTTAATATAATTCCTCTTTTATATTTTGGTGTTGGTGTTGGAATAGGAATACTTTTATTCACAAAGATAATAAATTATTTTTTAGTAAATTATAGAGGAAAAACTTTATTTGTTATTCTTGGAATAGTGGTTGGATCATTGATAGAACTTATAATAAAAATATAGTTAAAATAAAAAGCTGTTTGATTAAAGACAGCTTTTTTATTTTGCAAAAAATTGATTTGTATTTTCATTATAACTATATCCATTTTCTTCAAAATGTTCTATAAGTTCTTGTTTGGATATATCCATATCTTCACAAAAATCATCCAGAGATGAATAAAAATCTCTAAGTTTCATATTGATCATACTATATGCAATATTGATATCCATATTTAAAAAATCCATTTAAATCCTCCTTAATAAATTTTTTACATTTTTTTTACATTAAATAAATAAACTTTTAACGTCTAGATTATATAATAACTCTATAAAATATTTTATCATATATGTTTTAAAATAGTAATAAATATTTTAAAATTAAAAAAACTTTACAAAAGAAAACCTATGTGTTATACTTGTTCTATAAAATGTTAACGATAACATATTTTAAGAGGGATTGATTTGGAAAAGAAAAATATAACAATAAAAGATATAGCAAAATTAAGTGGATATTCAACACAAACGGTTTCAAGAGTAATTAATAATGATACAAAGGTAAAAACTGAAACAAGAGAAAAACTTTTAAAAATTATAGAGGAATATGGATATAAACCAAATTTCTATGCTAAGTCATTAGTAGCTAAAAAGAATAAAAATATTTTAATTTTATTAAAAAGAAAATCAGGTCATAAGGCAACAATTTGGACAAATACATTGGTAAACGAAATAATTTTAAAAAATACGAGGTCTGATATATCAATTTTAGTTGAACATTATTATAAAGATGAAGAATTAGAAAAATCTTTGATAAATAAAAGTAGTATGTTTATAGATGGAGCTATTATTTTTTATGAAGAAAAAAATGATAAGAGAATAGAGTTATTGAAAAAAAATAGAATACCATTTATAATTTTTGGAAAAAGTTATGAAGAAGAAAATATCTATGTAAGCAATGATGATTTTTATTCTAGTTTGAAAGCAACTGAATATTTATTGGAAAAAAATATAAAAAAAATAATATTTGTATCAGCTAGTCCAAGTCCTATGAATGAACAGAGGGTAGATGGTGTAATAGAGGCATATAAAAATAAAAAAGAAGACTTAAAAAATTTAGAAATAATTAGAAATATTAATACATCTTTAGAAATTAAAAATTTAGTAAAAGAGTATAAAGAAAAATTACCGGAATGTTTTTTTGTAAATGGTGATGAAAAAGCAATAGTTTTAATGAGAGAATTATTTAATTATAATATAAAAGTTCCAGAAGATATAAAGGTTATGGGATTTGATAATTTGCCATTATCAGAATATACAATTCCATCTTTAACAACAATATCTATGAATTATAAAGAACTAGCTAAAAAACTTTTAGAAAAAATATTAAATATAATGGATGGAAATAAAGAGAAATCAGAGGAAGTTCAAAGCAGTTTAATTATTAGAGAAAGTACAAAATAGAATTAAAATAAATACTGTTCAGGAGGAAAAATGAAAAAAGATTTTTACAAAGAATTAGAAGAAAAAGGATTTTTAATAGCTGCACATAGAGGGAGCTTTGGTGGAAGTGTAATAGATAATACTGAATTATCTTCAAAAGTTGCTTTAGCAATGGGAGCAGATATAGTAGAAATGGATGTAATAAAATCTACTGATGAAGTACTTTATGCATTTCACGATGGAGAAGAGCCAAGAAGATTTGGAATAGAAGAAAATATAAAAACTCTTTCATCAAAAGAAATAGATGAGTTGGACTATAAAAATGTTTTAGGAGAAAAAACAGGTCAAAGAGTTAATAGATTAGAAGATTTATTATTAAGTTTAAAAGGAAAATGTTTTATCAACTTAGATAGAAGTTGGGATTATTTAAAAGAAGTTTTTGAATTAGTAAAAAAATTAGAGATGGAAGATCAGATAATAATAAAAACACATCCAACAGATGAAGCATTTGATTTTTTAACAAAAAATGAGAATAAATTAATGTACATGGTAATAGCATCAAAAAAAGAAGATGTATTAAAATTTATGGTACCAGAAATAAATATGGTTGCAGCAGAATTATTATTTGAAAGTGAAGATTCAGAGGTAATTGAAAATGAGTTTTTAAATTATTTGAAAAATAAAAATATAAAAATTTGGATAAACTCAATTACTCTAGGAAGTAGATTTAATTTAAGTGCACATTATGATGATAATTTATCTATATTAAATGATGGAGAAGGTTGGAGATGGCTAATTGATAAAGGAGTAGATATAATACAAACAGATTGGCCAGCATTAGTTAAAAATTATAGAAACGTTTTATAAAATAAAAAATAGGAGGAAAAATATGAAAAAAATTTTTTTAGGAGCTATGTTAGCGTTAACATTAATTGGTTGTGGAGCAAAAGATGATTCAATAATTCTTTATACAAATTCAGGTTCTAATGGTAGAAGTGAATTTTTAAAAGAATATGCAAAAGAAAATGGATTTAATTTAGATATAGTTAGTGCTGGTGGAACAGATATAACTAACAGATTATTAGCTGAAAAAAATAATCCGATAGCTGATGTAATTTTTGGTTTAAATAATATGGAATATGAGAAATTAAAAAGAGAAAATATTTTGAAAAAATTTAGTCCTAGCTGGGCTGATCAAATTCCAGAAGGATTATCTGATGCAGAGGGATATTATAATGCAGTAACAGTAACACCACTATTAGCAGTATATAATACAGATATAATAAATGGAGAAAATATTCCAAAAGATTGGACAGATTTAGCAACAAATCCAAAATTTACAGGGAAATATTTTATGTTTGGAACTAATGGTGGAACTGGAAAGGCTGTAATGGCTAGTGTGGTTTCAAGATATAGAGATGATAATGGTGAACTTAAAATATCAAAAGATGGTTGGGAAATGACTAAGAAACTATATACTAATGGTTATGTAGAAAGAGGAGAGGAAGATTGGTTTGGTAATTTAATGTCAGGTAAAAGACCAATATTAATGTTATGGGGATCAGGTGCCTTAGAAAGACAAAAAGCAAATAATATAAAACTAGGGGTAATGAAACCAGAAATAGGGGTTCCGTTTGTAGTAGAACAAATTGCTCTTGTAAATAAAAAAGGTGACAATGAACAGGTTGAAAAATTTGCAGATTGGTTAGGATCTCCAGAGGTTCAAATTAAATGGGCAGAAAAATTTGGAACAGCTCCAGCTCATCCAGCAGCATTAGAAAAAGCTCCAGCTGAAGTAAAAGAGTTAGTTGAAAGTGTTAAAATACAAAATTTAGATTGGAAGTTTATTAGTGAAAATATTGATTCTTGGATAGAGAAAATAGAATTAGAATTTATAAAATAGGAGAAGAAAATGATAAAATTTAATGATGTTCAAATAAAATATGGAGATTATGTAGCAATTGACAATCTAAATTTAGAAATAAATGAGGGTGAATTTTTTACAATGTTAGGCCCTTCTGGTTGTGGAAAAACAACAACTCTTAGATCTTTAGTTGGATTTTCTTATCCAACTAAAGGAAAAATTTTTATAGGAGAAACAGATGTTACAAAAATGCCTACTGAAAAAAGAGGTGTAAGTATAGTATTTCAAAGCTATGCTCTTTTCCCGACAATGACTGTTTACGAAAATATAGCTTTTGGTTTAACACTTCAAAAACTTCCAAAAGAATATATAGATAAAAAAGTGAGAGAAGTTGCTGATAAAGTTCAAATTATTCCGGAAAAATTATTCAATAATGTTTCTGAATTATCAGGTGGACAACAGCAAAGAGTAGCCATAGCAAGAGCACTAGTATTAAATCCTAAAATTTTATGTTTAGATGAACCTTTATCAAACTTAGATGCAAAACTAAGAGTAGAATTGAGAAACGAATTAAAAAAATTACAGAGAGATTTAAAGATTACAACAATTTATGTAACTCATGATCAAGAAGAAGCGTTAACACTTTCAGATAGGATTGCAGTATTTAATAAAGGAAAAATAGAACAAGTTGGAACACCACAAGAAATATATACAAAATCTAAATCTCCTTTTGTATGTGAATTTATAGGGGAAATTAATAAGATAGAGCCAAAAGAAATTAAGAATATAGGTCTTGAAAAATATTTCTCTTATGAAACTCCACTATATATTAGATTAGAAAATATTTCTTCCGAAAAGATAAAGAGTTCTGATTTAGAATTAAAGGCAAAAGTAATTGATGTAGAATACTCTGGAATTTTTAGTAAAATTACTTATGACATAAACGGAGTAAAGATAAGAAATATAGAAAAAAATAATGGAAAAATATTACCAAAGATTGATGAAGAAATTAAATTATATTTATCCTTAGAAAATATAATGCAATTTGGTGATGAAAATGAACAATAAATTTTTAAATTATTTGAGTAATAATAAAAATAAAATTTTATTAAACGGAATTCTAATTTGGATAATAATTTCATTTATTATATATCCTAATGTAAGTTTGATAAAAAATACTTTTGTTGTAAATGGAGATGTGTCATTAAGAGCTGTTGATAAACTTTTATCTTCAGAAAGAGCAATGAAAAGTTTAGTAAATAGTTTTATATTAGCGGTTTCTTTATCTTTAACTGTTAATATATTTGGAATATTTATAGTACTTATTACAGAATATTTCGATATAAAGGGAAGTAAAATATTGAAGCTAGGATATTTTACACCAATGATATATGGTGGAATAATATTAGCATCAGGGTATAAATTAATTTATGGAGAGACAGGAATAGTAACATCATTTTTAATAAAAATATTTCCAACTCTTCCTTTGAATTGGTTTGAAGGTTATTTGCCAGTTTTATTCACAATGACTTTTGCTTGTACATCAAATCATTTGATATTTTTAACGAATGCTATAAGAGGGACAGATTATCAAATAATAGAAGCTGCAAGAAATATGGGGGCTAAGGATTCAACAATAATTTTAAAAATATTAATCCCTATTTTAAAACCAGTATTATTTGCTTTAACTATTTTAACTTTTTTAACTGGATTGAGTGCAGTATCTGCTCCACTTATTTTGGGAGGAGAGAATTTTCAAACTATAAATCCAATGATAATTATTTTAGCTAAATCTCGTTATTCAAGAGATATCGCTATGTTATTATCTATTATTTTAGGAATAGTAACAATAATAATACTTTTATTTATGAATAAACTTGAGAGAGGAAAAAATTATATTTCAGTTTCAAAAGCAAAAACAGTTTTAAAGAAACAAAAAATTGAAAATAAAGTTGTGAATATAGTTGTTCATATAATATCTTATATAATATTTTTAATTTATATGTTCCCAATAATAATAGTTATTTTATTTTCTTTTTCAGATATAAATTCTATAATAGCTGGAAGATTGGATTTATCAAATTTAACATTGGAACATTATAAAAAATTATTTACAGATATTTCATCATTTAAACCATATGTTGTAAGTTTATTTTATTCTGCAAGTGCTTCAATAGGAGTTATTATTTTTACTTTGATAATATCAAAATTAATTCATAAGAAAAATACTAAAATAGCAAGATTTTATGAGTATTCTTGTTTAATACCTTGGTTGTTACCATCAACATTAATTGCTTTAGGATTTATGACTACTTATGATAGTCCAAAATTTATAATATTCAATAGAGTTTTAGTGGGAACTCCAATAATAATGGTTCTAGCTTATATGGTAGTAAAAATTCCTTTTTCATTCAGAATGTTAAGAGCTGCATTTTTCTCTGTGGAAGATTCATTAGAAGAAGCAGCAAAATCAATGGGAGCTTCAACTTTTTATACTTTTAGAAAAGTTGTATTACCTATAATTTTACCATCAACATTAGCTATTGGTGCATTAAACTTTAATTCTTTACTAATGGATTATGATTTATCAGTATTTTTATATCACCCTCTATTAGAACCATTGGGAATAGTTATTATGAAAAATACATCAGTGGAAGCAGATATGTCGGCTAAAGCAATGGTATATGTTTATTCTGTTACTTTAATGATAATCTCAAGTTTAGTTGTATACTATGTATATGGTAGAGAGGGGAAAAAGAAAAATAAGAAATAATAAATAGAAAGGAAAAAAATGGGAAATGATGTTTATATAAGAATTTTCTTATCTGTAATTTTTGGTGGATTAATAGGACTTGAGAGAGAATTAAAAGGAAAACCGGCAGGATTAATCACATTAACTTTAGTTTGCCTTGGAGCTACGATGATTGCTATTTTACAAGAAAATATTTTAAAAACAAGTGATATAACAAGATTGAGTGCTCAAGTTATATCAGGGGTTGGATTTATAGGTGGTGGAGCCATAATTCAAACTAAAGAACATGTCCAAGGATTAACAACAGCAGCAACTTTATGGATAAGTGCTTGTTTAGGATTAGTTATTGGATATGGATTATTAAAATTAGCAATATTTTCTTTTATGATGATTAGTATAATTTTAATTTTAGTAAAGATTTTAGAGGAGTCCTATATTTATAATCAAAAAAGAATAAAAGTTTTATTAACCTTAAAAAACTCAGAAGATATTTTAAAATTAAAAGAAAGATTTTCAAAAGAGATTAATCAAATAAAAATAGTAAAAATTTTGTGGAAAGATTATAATCAAAATCTGGTTGAATGTACATTTTCTATGAATAAAACTATAAATTTATTTTATTTTGAAAAGGAACTTTTAAAAAATAATGATATATTAGATTATACATTAATTAGTTAAAATTTTTTACAATTTTTTTACATTAAATAAACATTATTTTAACGTTGGTATATTATAATTTATTTAGAAGAGAAAGATCACTTCTATTAAATATTAAGCTCAAAAGAGCTAGGTATATTTAATTAAACTATCCCAAATTGCATTTATCTATAAAGAATCAAATTTTTCGTTAAGAGAAGTTTGATTCTTTTATTTTCT
>NZ_JARHZE010000111.1 GCF_029258315.1 Fusobacterium sp.
GACTAGGTCAATTTAATTTACACTTACCATTTTTTAAACACCAAATAAGGTTGTTTGCTTGTCATATTCATCTATTCTGTTGTTAATGTCCTTCGTTCCGTTTCTCACGGACAAGATTTATTATACCTCACACATCTCTTTTTGTCAACAGTTCTTTTTTATTTTTTTATTTTTTTTAATTTTTTCTTTATTTTTCAATAATAAAAAGATGTCAAAAATTTTTGACATCTTCTATTATATAATTATTTTTTATAAAATTTAATTTTTTATTTTTATATAATTTTTTTGTTTTTTGTAACAAAGAACTTTTTCAGAAATATAAACAGCTAATCCATTCATTACAAAAGCTGGCAATATTTCATATAGGTATGTACTCATTCCTGATACTTTCCAAGAGATAACAACTGCTACTCCAACTAACATTCCTACAAAAACACTTCTCCAATCAAGCTCTTTACAATATAAAGTCATTAATATAGCTGGACCAAAAGCTCCTCCAAATCCTGCCCAAGCATATGAAACCATAGCTAAAATTTGAGAATTTGTATCTAGAGCTATTATTGTAGCTACTAAAGATATTAGTATTATACCTATTCTTCCTACCCACATAATCTGTTTTTCTGAAGCATCTTTCTTTATATATCTAAAGAAATCTTCTGATAGAGTTGAGGCAGAAACTAAAAGTTGAGAGTCTATTGTTGACATTATAGCTGATAGTATAGCTGCTAATAAGACTCCTCCTACCCAAGGATTAAATAATTTGCTTATCATATAGATAAATATTTTTTCAGAATCTCCACCCATTTGAGAGATATCAGTAAACATTCCTATTCCTGTAATTCCAATTGCAACTGCCCCCATCAAAGAGATTAAAACCCAAGCCATAGCAATTCTTCTAGCCTTATTTAATTCTTCTATATTTTTTACACTCATAAATCTTACTAGGATATGAGGTTGTCCAAAATATCCAAGTCCCCAAGCTAAAGCTGATATAACTCCTAAAGTACCTATCTTACTTCCATGAAAAATATTAAGTGATATATCACGAACATTTGATTGGAAAATTATATTTTCCATTCCACCACCATTAGTATATGCCAAAGCTGGTACTACTAAAATAGCCAAAAACATCAATGTTCCTTGGAAAAAGTCTGTCCAACAACAAGCTAAATATCCACCCATAAAAGTATAAAAAACTATTGTTCCAACACCAATTAAAACAGCAACCTTATAATCTATCCCCAAGATGCTTGCAAATAATTTTCCTGCTGCTACAAGTCCTGATGATGAATAGATAGTAAAAAAGAATAAAATTACAATAGCTGAAAATACTCTGATTGTTCCTGTGTCATCTTTTAATTTTTTACTCAAAAAGTTTGGTAAAGTCATTGTATCAGTTTCTTCAGTTTGAACTCTAAGTTTTGGTGCTAATAATTTCCAGTTAAGATAAGTTCCTAAAGTTAAACCTATTGCAGTCCAAGTTTGACTCATTCCTGTCATAAATACAGCTCCTGGTAATCCCATTAAAAGCCAACCACTCATATCACTTGCTTGAGCTGAAAGAGCTGTAACCCAAGATCCCATTCCTCTTCCACCTAATACATAATCCTCTGCCGTTTCTGTCTTTTTATAAAAATATACTCCAACACCCATTAAAAATATTAAATATATTACAAAAGTTATTAAAGTTTCTTGCATCGCCATTATCTATTTCCTCCATTCTTAATTTTTTTATTCAGGCCAAATTTTAATTCAAATGAATTTTTCGGGACTTTTATCATCTTCTCCTCCTTGATATTATAAAAAATTTCTTTACAAACTAAAAAGCCATTTAGATTATCTTGTATCTAAATGGCCCATCAATTCAAAAATTTTCAACAGCTAATAAAGATACAAACCAGACATTACAAAACAGATTTGTATCTACGATTTTTCATAAATACAAATCCCCTAAAGGAACTCTGGGTTGATTTACTCTTGCTATTAAAAACATAATTTACCTCTTAAAAATATAAATTTATCTAAATAATTATAACATTTTTCATTTAAAAGTCAAGTTCTAATTCTTTACCTACTTCTTTTTTCTCTTGAAAAAATCTTTAAAAGATCTCTTATTAGCATCTCTCATCTTTTTTTCTTCCTGTTGCTGAGTTCTATAATTTGACCAATTAGGATCTGATTTCATATTCTTTTTTAATTGGCTCATATATCTGTAAGTAGCTTTTGCTGAATTATATTTATATACAATATTATTTTTTATATCTCTTATTGTATCTACCATTCCCACAAAAAAACTTTTTATCGCTATAAAAATAAGTTTTATTCTCCCAACTTTATGAATATTTCCACAGCTTGGACATTTATACTTAGCTGGTTTATTTAATATTCTCATCTTCTTTTTACAATTTGGGCAACTTATTACAAATTTTTTCATTTTTCCTCCATTTTTTATTTTTCATTGAAATTAAGAATTATACTATCTTTTGTTGGCTCCAATTTTCTATAAACTACTCCTGCTGAATCTAATAATTTTTTAGAAGCAATATCAGTTGAAGTTCCTTTGTATTTTTCTGATAAAAACACAATCTCTCTTATTCCACTTTGAATTATTGCCTTAGCACATTCATTACAAGGAAAAAGGGCCACATATAAAGTACAACCTTTTAAATTTTTTATACTGTTCAATATAGCATTTAATTCCGCATGACAAACATAAGGGTATTTTGTTTCTAAAAACTCTCCCTCTCTGTCCCAAGGAAAATCATCATCCCCACACCCCTGAGGAAACCCATTATATCCAACTCCAACTATTTTTTTATCTTCATCCACAATACAAGCTCCAACCTGTGTCCCTGGATCTTTACTTCTCTTTCCAGAAAGTAAGGCAACTCCCATAAAATACTCATCCCAGCTTATATAATCTAGTCTTTTCATTGTTCCTCCTTTTTTTCTTTATTTATCAAATTATCATATATAATTTTTTCTTTTTCAAGCTTTTTTTATTTTTTATAAAATTTTATTGACAAATGAACTTTTTTATTATATCATAACTCAAATAAAAAAAATATCCATCAAGAGAAACTGAGGGACTGGCCCGTTGATGTTTCAGCAACCTACTTTATTTTTTAGTGTGGTGCTAATTCCAGACAGATGGCGACAGTCAAAAGTCACTATATCTCTAAATTATCTTGAAGTGGATAGTTTAGAGATTTTTTTATTTAATTTTTTATACAAGGAGGATATTTATGATTTATATTAACAATGCTAATAAAATATATCCCAATGGTCTTCACGCTGTAAAAAATATTAATCTCCATATAAGCAAGGGAGATATTTTTGGAATAATTGGTCTTAGTGGAGCTGGTAAATCTTCTCTTATAAGATTGCTTAATAGATTGGAAGAACCTACTAGTGGAGAGATAATTATAGATGGGATAAATATTACCACTCTCAATAAAAAAGAACTTTTAGAAAAAAGAAAAAAAATTGGAATGATATTTCAGCACTTTAATCTTTTATCTTCAAGAACTGTTGGAGAAAACATAGCTTTTTCTCTTGAAATTGCTAATTGGAATAAAAAAGATATAAAAAATAGAGTTGATGAACTTCTTGAACTTGTTGAACTATCTGATAAGAAAAACTCTTATCCAAGTCAATTAAGTGGTGGGCAAAAACAAAGGGTGGCTATTGCTAGAGCCTTAGCAAATAATCCAGAAATTCTTCTTTCTGATGAAGCTACTTCAGCTCTTGATCCTAAAACTACAAAATCAATATTAGAGTTAATAAAAAATATTCAAAAGAAACTTGGACTTACAGTAATTATGATCACTCATCAGATGGAAGTAATTAGAGATATTTGTAACAAAGTAGCTGTTATGGCTCATGGGGAAATAGTTGAAACTGGTGGAGTTCACCATATATTTTCAGCTCCTCAAAATAGTGTTACCAAAGAACTTATCTCTCATCTACCTAATGATAACGAAACAATAGTTAATCTTGTTAAAACAGCTGGTAAAATGATAGTAAAATTAAAATTCTTAGGTTCAATAGCTGAAGAGCCTATTATTTCTCAAGCCATAAAAAAATTCAATATAGATTTTAGTATCATTGGGGGGTCTATCGAAAACCTTTCAACAATGCAAGTAGGACATCTTTATATTGAACTTTCTGGAAATATAAAAGAACAAAATGAAGCAATTGATTGGTTCCAAGAAGCAGGAATTTTTGTCGAGGTGATTTATAATGGTTTTTAGTACAATTTTAAACTCAGCTTTAAATGCTTTAGATATGGTTTTCTTTTCAACCTTAGAAACTCTATATATGGTTTTCTTCTCAACTATATTTTCTATGTTAATTGGTTTTCCTATTGGAATTTTACTTGTAATAACTAAATCTGGAAATATTTGGGAAAAACCTTTCTTAAATAAAGTTTTAGAAGTTTGTGTGAATACTTTAAGATCTTTTCCATTTATCATTCTTATGATATGTGTATTTCCACTTTCAAGACTTATAGTTGGAACTACTATTGGAGTTAATGCAGCAATTGTTCCTCTTTCTATATCAGCTGCTCCTTTTGTAGCAAGAATGGTTGAGGGAGCTTTGAACGAAATAGACAAGGGACTTATCGAAGCAAGTTCTAGTATGGGAGCAGATAATTTCACTATAATTTTTAAAGTTATGATTCCTGAAACTCTTCCACATCTGATACACGGTCTTACTGTTACAGTTATCAGTCTTATTGGTTATTCAGCTATGGCTGGAACAATTGGTGCTGGTGGTCTAGGAGATTTAGCTATTAGATTTGGATATCAAAGATTTAAAATCGATATTATGATTTATTCAGTTATTGTTATAATTATATTAGTTCAAATTATACAATCTTTTGGAAATTATTTAGTAAAACTTTCGAAAAAAAACAAATAATATTATAAATTTTAAGGAGATGGTGTTTATGAAAAAAAATCTAAAATTATTCGCTTTAACTGGTTTACTTTCACTTGTTGTTGGTGCTAACTCTTTTGGTTCTACTCTAAAAGTAGGTGCTACTCCTGTTCCTCATTCAGAAATTTTAGAAATAATCAAACCTGAACTTTCAAAAGAGGGGATAGAACTTAAAATAGTTGAATTTACTGACTATGTTACTCCTAATCTTGCTTTAGATGATGGAGATTTAGACGCTAACTTTTTCCAACATTATCCATATTTAGAAAAGTTTGCTGAAGAAAGAAAATTAGATCTTGCATCTGCTGGAGCTATCCACGTAGAACCTTTAGGACTTTTTTCTGATAAACATAAATCTCTTGATGAATTAAAAAAAGGATCTGTAATTGCTATTCCTAGTGATCCATCTAATGGTGGAAGAGCTCTTATTCTTCTTCACAATAATGGGATTATAAAATTATCTGATCCAAAAAATTTATATTCAACTGAATTTGATATTGTGGAAAATCCAAAAAAATTAAAATTTAAATCTTTAGAAGCTGCTCAACTTCCTCGTGTTTTAAAAGATGTTGATTTTGCTGTAATAAATGGTAACTATGCTATCGAAGCTAAACTAAATCCAAGTAAAGACGCTTTACTTTTAGAGGGAAAAGAATCTCCTTATGCAAATATCATCGCTGTTAAAACAAAAGATTTAGAGAAAAAAGAAATCAAATCTTTAGTAAAAGCTCTTCAATCAGAAAAAGTAGCAAAATTTATTGAAGAAAAATATAATGGAGCTGTTGTTAAGGCATTCTAATTTTAAATTAAAAATATATTTTTTAAGAGATTAATAAAAAAAATTAATCTCTTTTTTATTTAATCTTATTTTTCTTATTAAAAGACTTTAAATTAATTTTACTCCTATCTAAAATTTTTATTTTTATTTTTTTCACTTAATTTTAAACTTTTTTTAAGATTATAAAGACAAATGGGTTGTAACTTAATAAAAAAAGGAGTGTGTTATGGAAAAAAATGACAACAAATTAGGTTTATTTGGTCTCGTAGCAATCGTTGTTAGTTCAATGATTGGTGGCGGAATCTTCAATCTTCCGTCCAATATGAGTATTGATGCTGGTTTTTTAGCTGTTGTAATCTCTTGGATAATAACAGCAATAGGAATTTATTTCCTGGCAAATACTTTTAGTATATTAT
The DNA here is from genome assembly GCF_029258315.1 of Fusobacterium sp. Classification (GTDB taxonomy): domain Bacteria; phylum Fusobacteriota; class Fusobacteriia; order Fusobacteriales; family Fusobacteriaceae; genus Fusobacterium_B. The sequence goes on from NZ_JARHZE010000111.1 coordinate 6,136, forward strand.
CGGATAACAATCCAGAATTAGAATCAGGTATTTATTCTTATGCTAGAACCGGTTTTGGAAAATTTATTGGTTGCGAAATAGCTTGGGGGTACTGGCTAAGTTCCATCTTTGGAAATGTTGCTTTTGCTGTCTTGCTGATGCAAACCTTTGGATACTTTTATCCTATCTTTAATGGAGAAAATCTCCAATCCTTCTTAGGTGGCTCGCTATTTATTTGGATAATGTATTTTATAGCTATCCATGGAGTTACCAAAACTACTATTTTAAACAATCTTGCCACTTTTGCTAAACTTTTAGTTCTAGCCGTTATCTTATTTTTCTTTGCTAAAGGATTTAATCCACATATTGCTTCTTATGATATGCTTGGATATAAAGAACATCTTGGAACTTTATTTCAACAAATAAAAAGTACAATGCTTATTACTCTTTGGTGTTTTATAGGACTTGAAGGAGCCGTCGTTCTTTCAGGAAGAGCTAAAAATCCAAAAGATGTTGGAAAAGCAACTCTTTTAGGAATCACAATTTGTATTATCATATTCTCTGCTTTATCCATTCTTTCTTTCGGAGTCTTCCATCAAACTTTACTATCAAAATTACCAAATCCATCAACTGCATATGTTTTAGCTAAAATAGTAGGACCTTGGGGAGCAACTTTTGTCAATATAGGAATTATCATCGCTTTACTTGGATGTTGGTTGTCTTGGACAATCATTACAGCTGAAGTTCCATATGTTGCTGCTAAAGATGGAGTATTTCCAAAATCTCTTTCTAAAATTGATAAAAATGGAACTCCTATTCCTTCCCTTCTAATGTCCACTGTTGCAATGCAACTTACTATGTTAGTTGTACTTTTCAATAAAAATGCTTGGCTATTCTTAGTTGATATAACTGGTTTAATGATTATTCCGCCATATATAATCTGTACTCTTTTCCTTTTAAAAGAATTATTTTATGGAAAATTAACTAATCTAGAACCTACCAAAAAGAAAATTAGTTTTATCTCTGGACTAGGTGCATGTATCTTTATGTTATGGTTACTTTTCTCATCTAAAATGTCTCTTCTTCTTATGAGTACATCAATTTTCTCTTTTGGAATTATCATTTATGTTATATCTCAAAAACAAGCTAACAATAAAAATATTTTTAATACATATGATAAAATTATAGCTATTCTTCTAGGAGGAATAGGAATAATTTCATTAATTTTATTATCTTTAGGAAAAATAAATCTTAATTAAATAATCTATTTTATATACAAAGGAGTTGATTTTAATGAAAGACTTAAACGGCGAAGTATTTCAAATTTTATTTATTCGTGATTTAAAATCCAGTGAAGAAAGTAGTATAAAAAGTGTTATATCTAATTTAGAAAATGAAATAGAAAAGAGAGGAGTTGAAATTATCCAGGCCGATTCGATTGACGATGCTAGAAATATTATCAAAATAAATAATTCTATTGATTGTCTTTTAATCGACTGGGATTCCAAACATGGATTAAAAAACCAAGAAAAAAGCCTTGAAAATTTAATAATAACTCTTCATCAAAGACAAAAAAATGTACCCGTTTTTCTGCTAGCAGAAAATGAAAAAGCAATTGATACTTTAAAAGCTGAAACTTTTAATTTAATAGATGAATATGTCTGGCTTTTTGAAGATTCTCCTGTATTTATTATGGAACGTATCTCAGCAGCTATCACTAGATATAGAAAACAACTTTTACCACCATTAGCTTCTGCAATTATGACTTATGAAAAAAAAGCAGAATACTCTTGGGCAGCTCCAGGACATCAAGGAGGAGTTGGTTTCACAAAAACTGCTGTTGGACAAAAATTCTATGATTTTTATGGAGAAAATTTATTCAGAACAGATATGGGGATAGAAAGAGCTGAGCTTGGTTCTTTACTTGATCATACTGGATATTTTGGAGAATCTGAACAATATGCATCTAAAATTTTTGGTTCTGATAGAACATACTCTATCTTAGGTGGAACTTCTGGATCTAATAGAACTATAATGCAAGCTTGTACAAAAGATAATGATATTATTTTAGCAGATAGAAACTGTCATAAATCTATTGAACAAGGTCTAATTTTAGGTGGAGGACTTCCTATTTATATGACACCTACAAGAAATAGATATGGAATAATTGGTCCTATACTCCCTGAACAAATGGAAGAAAAAACTATAAGAGAAAAAATTAAAAATAATCCTGTTATAAAAGAAAAAAATAAAACAAATGAAAATCCTGTATATTCAGTTATTACTAACTGTACCTATGATGGAGTTACTTACAATGCTGAAAAAGTTGAGAAACTTTTAGAAAAATCAACTGATATTATACATTTCGATGAAGCTTGGTATGGATATGCTAGATTTAATGATATCTATAAAAATCATTTTGCTATGAGAGGAGAGCCTTCAAAAGAAAATAAAGGTCCTACTATTTTCGCAACTCATTCAACACACAAACTTTTGAATGCTCTTTCTCAAGG
>NZ_JARHZE010000120.1 GCF_029258315.1 Fusobacterium sp.
AAAAATTTTATAAACCTTTATTTCATTTTTATTATTTTTCTATAAATCTCTTATAGGCCTGTTTTTGAATTTGTTTTGCTTTTTCTAATCCTGCTATATCTAAATGATAAAGATATTCTTCCCACTCTCTATCTATATCAGAGACACCCAATATCCAAATTTGTGCCATCTCTTCAGTTATTTTATTTAACTGTTTTGAAATTCTTGATAGTTCTTCCATTTCTTCTTTTGTATATTTTAATATCGGCATGGGTTTTTCTATCACATTTGAATTCCTGTATAAGTCGATAGCTTTAACTGCCGAGCTCTCTGCCCACTGTCTTTCATTAGTAGCATCTTGAAACATACCTAATCTATATTGAGCTCCTGTTTCTCTTATTATTTCCAATGAAGTTTTTCCTTCTCTATTTTTTAAAATCTTATCAGTGAAGTATGGTTTTCCTTCAAATAAAACATAATCTTCTCCTTCTATTCCAAAATTCCATAATCTTCTTCCTTCTTCACTATACCAAAAATCAAAATACTTAATTATTGCCACTGGATCTTTTGCTCCACTCGATATTCCCCAACCACCTAAATAATTTTCTCTAGCAAAACTCGTTTTATTTTTTCCATTATACTCAAGTGGAAGAATTGTTGAAAATTCAAAATCAGGAATAATTTCTTTTAATTTTTTATTATAATCACCAGTACTTGAAAACCAATCACAAGTAAATCCTCCAAGATTATTACTTAAAATATAATCCCTTCCCATTATATTTCTCGTAAAAATTTCTTTATCTATTAACCCTTCTTTATACCATTTTGAAAGTTGTTTTATAGCATTTTTATATTCCTCTTCACTAGGTCCGAATACTGGCCCATTCCCATCTTTATCATACCAAGTAAAATGTGCTTTAAAAATATCTACCAAAGAAGAAAGAATAACCCTCGTAGTGTTCCCTCTTACGAAGATAGGAATTTCATCTTTTTTTCCATTTTCATTTGGATCTTCATCTCTAAAGGCTATTAAAATATTATATAACTCTTCTACTGTTTTTGGCTCTTGTAGTTCTAATTTTCTTAGCCAATCTTTTCTTATATAATATCCTTGTGTGGTATTTATATTATCACAATCATTATAATTGGGTATCATATAAATATGCCCATCTGCTGCAACAGCATCTTTTTTATAGTTTGGATTTTCATCCCAAAATTTTTTTATATTTGGAGCATACAAATCTATCAAACTTTCCAAAGGAATCATTTTTCCTGATGCTCCTAATTTTTCCAACTCTAAAGGAAATTCATAAGCAATAATATCTGGTAATTCTCCAGAAGATACCATCAAATTAAATGCTAATTCTTCATGAGTTTGATTTTTTGATGCTATTCCCTTAAGTTTTATATTTGTCATTTCAAAAGCTTTTTTATAAACTGGTAACTCACCATTAAAAGCTTTTCCTAAATGAATAGCAAATATACTAAATGTTTTTGTATTTTCTGATATAACAAAACCTTCCATTTTTTTCTTTTGACTATTATTTTCTTTGTTACAACTAACAAATAATAAAAAAAATACTAAACTTATAAAAATACTTTTTAATTTCATTATTATTCCCCTTTTTAGAATCTACTTTCCATTAAAGATTATAACATTGAATATATTTGTTGTAAATAAATTATTAAAAAGTAAGTTTTCAAAAAAAGAAAAAAAGAAGAGAAAAATTTCTCTTCTTTCTAATTATTTTTTATTTTAGACTATCTTAAGTCTTCCATTGCTACAGCATCCATGTCTGTAAATGTTTGGTTTTCTCCAACCATTCCCCAGATGAATGTATAGTTGCTTGTTCCTACACCAGAGTGGATTGACCAAGATGGAGAAATAACTCCTTGTTCATTTCCAACGATGATGTGTCTAGTTTCTTTTGGTTCTCCCATTAAATGGAATACTCTTGTTTCAGGTTGCATATTGAAGTAGAAGTAAACTTCCATTCTTCTTTCATGAGTATGACAAGGCATTGTGTTCCACATATTGTTAGGCTCTAATACTGTCATTCCCATTAATAATTGACAAGATTTACAAACTGCTGGGTGAACATATTGGAATATTGTTCTTTCGTTTGAGTTTGCAAGGCTTCCTAATTTAACTGGGTTTGCTTTTTCTATATCAATTTTAACTATTGGATAAGTTGTGTGTGCAGGAGCTGAGTTTACATAGAACTTAGCTGGGTTTTCTGCATCATCAGATGTGAATACTAATTCTTTTGAACCCATTCCAACATAAAGTCCATCTTTAGAGTTCATTTTATATTCAACACCATCAACAACTATTTTACCTGATCCACCGATGTTGATAACTCCTAATTCCCTTCTTTCTAAGAAAAATTCAGATCCAAGCTCTTTGCTTCCTTCTAATCTTACTTCTTTAGATACAGGCATAATTCCACCTGCAATTATTCTATCAACGTGAGAATAAGTTAAGTTTGCTTCATCAGCAACAAATATTGTTTCTATAAAATAATGTTTTCTTAATTCTTCAGTTGTGTAATGTTTTGAATCTTCTGGATGATTTGCATATCTTACATCTAATTTCATTTATTATTTTCCTCCTAAACAATTTTCTAAATTTTAATCTCTATAATTACGACTATCTAACTAGCCATCCTCCGTCTACTGCTAATATATGTCCGTTTACATAGTCTGATGCTTTACTTGCTAAGAATACTACTGCTCCCATTAAATCAAATGGATCTGCCCATCTTTCTGCTGGGATTCTTCCTAATATT
>NZ_JARHZE010000027.1 GCF_029258315.1 Fusobacterium sp.
TGCTGCCGCTCCATCTCCAAAAAGAATAGCTGTATTTCTATCTTGCATATCCACTAATCTAGAAATAGATTCTGCTCCAATTACCAGTATTTTTTTATACATACCACTTTGAATTAAAGCTTTTCCAACTGTAAGAGAATATATAAATCCACTACAAGCTGCTTGTATATCAAAAGCTGCTGCATTTACTGCCCCTATTTTCTTTTGAATTAAAGAAGAACAGTTTTGTACTCTATAATCAGCTGAACAAGTAGCCAATATTATTAGCTCAATATCTTTTGCCTCAAGTCCTGCATCTTTTAAAGCTTTCTTAGCTGCTTCTGCACCAAGGTCTGATGTCCCTTGCCCCTCTTCTACAAATCTTCTTTCTTTTATTCCAGTTCTTGTTGTAATCCATTCATCTGAAGTATCTACTAATTTTTCCCAATCAGCGTTACTCATAATTTTTTCAGGAACATATTTACCGAATCCTAATATTCCTACATTATTTATCACTTATTATTCCTCCTATAAATTAATTCTCTATTTTTTCTTCAAAAGTAGAACTTAACTTTTCAACAAATTTATTTTTAGCAAATTCATTAGCAACTTTTATAGCATTTTTAAAAGCAACTGCATCTGAATTTCCATGAGCTTTTATAGATATTCCATTAAGCCCTAAAAATAAAGCTCCTCCATACTCTGAAGAATCCATTTTATTTTTCATTTTCTTTAAAGCTTTTTTCATAAATAAAAATCCTATTTTTGCAAAAAAACTTCCCATTATCTCTTCTTTTAAAACATCAAAAATAAATTTAGATACTCCCTCAGCTGTTTTTAAAACCATATTTCCTGTAAAGCCATCAGTAACAATAACATCAACTTTTCCATTCATCATATCTCTACTCTCTATATTTCCAATAAAATTTATATTTTTATTTTCTTTTAGTAGATTGTAAGCCTCTCTTGTTACCTCATTTCCTTTTCCCTCTTCACTTCCAATATTTAAAAGCCCAACCACTGGTTTTTCTTTTTTTAAAATATCTTCAGCAAATTTACTTCCCATTAAAGCAAATTGATTTATAAATTCAGCCTTGGTATCTGCATTAGCCCCCATATCCATAAATACAAAGTTTCCATTTTTGCAAGGAAAAACAGTTGCTATTGCTGGCCTCAAGATCCCTTTTATTCTTCTAAGTTTTAACTGACTAGCTGAAATATGTGCTCCTGTATTTCCTGCTGACACAAAAGCATCTCCCATTCCATCTTTTACAAGTTGTAAACCTACATTTAAAGAGGAGTCTTTTTTCTTTCTAACAGCTTGAACTGGATCATCATCCATCTCTATAACCTCTGTTGCATTAACCACCTCAAGACGTTCTCTATCTAAATTCATAGTAGAAATTATTGAATTTAACTTCTCTTCTTTTCCTACTACTGTAATATTTATATCTGGCATTTCTTTAAGAGCTAAAGCTATCCCTTTTATTATCTCTTCGCTTCCTTTATCTCCTCCCATTCCATCTACAACTATTTTCATAAAATGCACCTCTTCTTATAAACTTTAATCAATTATACCATAATTTGCTAATTATATAAAATTTTTTTCATTTTTCCACAATAATATAACAAGTGTTATATTTAATATTATAAAAAAAGCAAGTTGGTTAAATCCACTTGCTTTTTTTATCTCGACTATTCTGCTGATGCATTTAGTACTTGTTTTCCGTTATAATCTCCACACTCTAAACAAACTCTATGAGGTCTTTTAGTAGCTCCACATTTTTCACAAGTAACTAGAGTAGTTCCTGCGATTGCATGGTGAGATCTTCTCATATTTTTTTTAGCTTTTGAAGTCTTTTTCTTAGGTACTGCCATTTAGTTTCCCCCTCCTCACAAATTCATATTTTTAATTTTTTATTTTTATATTCATCAGTCCTGCCCATCTTGAATCTGTCTCTTCTCCAGAATACTTTTCTAAGAAACTCTCATCTTCGCATTTCGGAGTACAAGAGGGATATTGGGGCATATCTAATATTAACTGCTCTCTTACAAGTTCTGTGATATCAACTTCATCATTTTGTACCTCAATGTAGTCTTTATCATCCATTGAACCTTGTTTATCCAAACTATCTAAATATTTTTGATAATCTTTCTCAGTTATCGCCACTCCATAAAAATCTTTATCTTTTAATTCTATTTCAAGATCTGAAAGACATCTTACACAAGTAGTCAAAAACTTTGCTGAATATTTACCAAATATTATATATTCATTTTTTTCTTTTTGTATAGTTCCTTTTACTGTAATATCTTCTAATAAATCTACATCATCTAATTGAGATATTGTAAAATTAAAACTTTTTGAGTTCACAACATCTATTTCGCTTAATTTTATTTTCATAACAAGCCCCCTATTATTGTGATACCTATTTATTCTACACGTTTTTTTGTTTTTTGTCAAGAAGATTTTATATTTTATTATACATTAAATAAAAATTCCATTAAATCTCCATCTTGAACTATATAATCCTTACCTTCAAGTCTCATTACTCCAGCTTCTTGAGCACCCTTCCATCCACCAAGTTTTACAAAATCTTCATAAGAACAAACCTTTGCTCTTATAAATCCTCTTTCAAAATCTGTATGGATAACTCCAGCTGCTTTTGGAGCTGTATCTCCTATATTGATTGTCCAAGCTCTAACTTCTTTTACTCCTGCAGTAAAATATGTTTGTAAACCTAATAATTTAAATCCTGCTTTTATAAGTCTGTTAAGTCCTGCTTCTTCAACTCCTAGACTTTCTAAAAATTCTTTTTTGTCTTCTTCTTCCATCTCTTGTAACTCTTCCTCAACTTTAGCTGATACAATTACAACCTCTGAACCTAAATTTGCTGCATATTCTTTCACTTGATCTACATATTGGTTTCCTGTTGCTATATCATCTTCTGATACATTTGTTACAAATATCATCGGTTTTATTGTTAAGAATTGATAAACTTTTAAAATATCTTTTTCGTCATCAGTAAGGTCTAATGTTTTTAAAAGTTTTTCTTCCATTAAATGTTTATGACATTTTTCTAAAATTGGAACTAATTTCATAGCATCTTTATTTTTTGCCACTAAAAGTTTTTTATTTTTTTCTAAAGCTTTCTCAACAGTTTCTAAATCAGCTAAAATTAATTCTCCATTTATAACATTTATATCTTTTATAGGATCTACTTTCCCATTTACATGGACTACATTTTCATCATCAAAGCATCTAACAACTTGGCATATTGCAGCTGTTCCTCTGATATTTGATAAAAATTTATTTCCTAAACCTTCTCCTCTTGAAGCTCCTGCAACTAATCCAGCTATATCAACAAACTCTACTGTTGCATTTAATATTCTTTGTGGATTTATTATCTCAGATAATTTTTCTAATCTTTCATCAGGTACTGTTACCATCCCTACATTTGGCTCTATTGTACAAAAAGGATAGTTTGCAGCTTCTGCTGCTCCAGCTTTTGTTATTGCATTAAAAAGAGTAGACTTTCCTACATTAGGTAATCCAACTATTCCTATTCCTATCATTCTGTCCCTTTCCTCCTACAAAATTTTACTTTACTCTAAATTTTATCATAAATACTTTAATTTGTAAATTACTTATTCTTCAAAAAATTTTTTAAAATTATTTTGACTTATTTTGTCAATTATGCTAAAATCAAAATATAGGGTATACCCCTATATACTTTAAGGAGGCCTGTTATGAATATAAAATTATCCGTAGAAAATCTACATTGTGCTCATTGTGGTGAAAAAATCACAGAAGCTATTTCTAAACTTGAAGAGGTTGAACAATGTTCATTAAACTTTTTAGCCAAAAGATTTTCAGTTACTATTAAAGATGAAATTAATATAAATGAATTTATTAAGAAGGTTAATAATCTTGCTCAATCTATTGAAGATGGAGTTACTATTAAAAATCCTTCAAATGTTGAAAAGGAAAACCTAACATTAAAACTTTCTGTTGAAAATTTACATTGTGCTCACTGTGCTGAAAAAATCACTGAGGCTATTTCTAAGCTTGAAGAAGTTAAAGAGTGCTCTCTTAACTTTTTAGCTAAAAGATATTTAATCACTGTTAATGGTGAAACTAATGAAAATGATTTTATAAGAAAAATTAATGATATTGCTCAAGGAATTGAAAAAGAAGTTATCATCAAAAGTCCAAGTAAAAAAATTATTCCTAAGCATTCAGATCACACTCATATAAATTATTCAAATGAAAATAAAGTGTGTCATGATTCCTCTTGTGATTGTAGTTCTCACCATCATCAAAAAGAAAGCTTTATAAAAAAAATTAACTTTGAAAAATTATTCCTTGTAATTGGAATTTTATTATTTATTTCTGCTTATTTTATTAAAGTAGAAAATATTAAAATAATCACTTATATCATTGCTTATTTTATGGTTGGTAGTGATGTTTTATATAAATCACTTCTTAATATTAAAAGAAAAAATTTCTTAGATGAAAACTTTTTAATGTCAATAGCCACTATTGGTTCTATTGGTATCGGTGAGTATAGCGAGGCTGTTGGAGTAATGATATTCTATAAAATAGGTGAATATTTCCAAGATAAAGCCGTTAATAACTCTAAAAACTCTATTGAAAATCTTTTAAAATTAAAAGTTGTAACTGCTAACTTAAAAACTTCAGATGGTAGTATTAAAAAAATAACTCCTGAAGAAATTAGGGTAAATGATATTTTAATTATAAAGGCTGGGGAAAGTATTCCTGTTGATGGAGTTGTAGTTTCTGGTAAATCAAATCTTAATCTCTCTGCATTAACTGGTGAATCTCTACCTATATATATAGAAGAAAATGATGAGGTCTTAAGTGGAAGTATCAATATTGATGGAGTTTTAGAAATAAAAGCTACTAAACTTTATAAAAATTCTACTATAAATAAGATAGTTGAAATGATTGAAGAGGCTGGAGATAAAAAAGCTCATACTGAAAAATTTATTACAAAGTTTGCTAAATATTATACTCCTGTTGTAGTGGCCACAGCCCTTGTTGTTGCTTTTATCTTCCCGTTATTTTTAGGAGATTTTAAAACTTGGTTGGGTAGATCTCTAATATTCTTAGTTATCTCTTGCCCTTGTGCTTTAGTTTTATCTATTCCACTTACTTTCTTTAGTAGTATTGGATATGCTTCAAAAAATGGTATTCTTATAAAAGGTGGAAACTTTTTAGAAAGATTAAAAAATATAGAGGCTGTTGTATTTGATAAGACTGGTACACTTACAGAAAATAGTTTCCAAATAGAAACTATCTCTGCTTTTAATTCTAACTCAAAAGAAAAAGTTTTAGAACTTGCTAAAGCTGGGGAAATCTATTCAAACCATCCTTTAGCAAAGGTTATTCTTAAATCTAATGATATAAAGATCGATGAGAATAATATAAAAAATTATCAAGAAATCTCAGGAAAAGGAATATCTTGCCAATATAAAAACAACTCTCTTCTTGTTGGAAATAAAAAATTGATGGTTGAAAATAATATCTCTCTATCAAATGTAAGTGTTGAAGAAAATTCGATGATATATATTGCTGAAAATGGTATTTTAATAGGAACTATTAGTTTCAATAGTATTATAAAAACTAATTCTAAACAAACAATTTCTGAACTTTCAAAAATGAAAGTAAAATCATTTATGCTTACTGGTGACAATGAAGTATCTGCTAAAAAGATTGCTAGTAGTCTAAATATGGATCCTGAAAATATATATTCTAATCTTTTACCTCAAGACAAGGTTGCAACTTTTGAAAAAATTAAAACTAAAAATGAGGGAGTTATATATATTGGAGATGGTATAAACGATGCTCCTGTTTTATCTCTAGCTGATGTTGGTATTGCTATGGGAGGAATGGGTAGTGATATTGCTATCGAATCTGCTGATGTTGTTTTACTTCAAGATGATCCTTATAAAATAGTTCAGCTTTTAAAATTGGCTCAACTTAATAAAAAGGTTGTATTCCAAAATATAGTTTTCTCTCTTGGAATAAAAATTATTGTGATGATCTTAGGTATACTTGGACTAGCTAATATGTGGCTTGCTATCTTTGCCGATGTAGGAGTTTCTCTACTAGCAGTATTAAACGCTTCTCGTATACTTATGACAAAAAAATTATAATCAAAAATATTTTTTATGATATAATAAAGCTATCTTAATTATTTTTAAGATAGCTTTTTTTAAGGAAGTGATATTTTGATATATTTTTTATACGGAGATATACCTCTTCAATTAAAATATGAAGAACTTTATAAAAAAATAAAAAGTGAAAACCCACAGATTGTCGAACAGTATTTCGATATCTCCCAAGATAATATTGATGATATATTTTTAGCTCTATCTTCAAATAGTATGTTTTCACCATTAACTTTAATAACTATTAAAAGATTGGAAAAAATCAAAGATGTTTCTAAATTTATAAAATCTTTAGGGGAATTTAATTATTCACAAAAAATAATTATTTTATTATATGAGGAGTTTTTAGGAGATTTCGGAAAAGCTACCAACGAGATAGATAAAACATCTCTTAAAAATGCTGAAAAAATTGCTGAAATTATCCCAGCTAGAAAAGCTCTAGAAAAAAAATCTCTCGAGTTTTATATAACTAAGGAACTTTCTTGCTCTCAATACGAGGCTGAAAAATTTTTAGAAATCGTGGGAGATGATTTTTATAAAATAAAAAACGAAATAGAAAAAGTTAAAAATTTTCTTAATGGAGAGCCTTTTAATCTTGAAAAATCTATAAAAATTTTATCTGTTAGTAACGAATATAGTTTAAATAAGTTGATTGAACTATTTTTATATAAAAAAGAAAAAGAGCGTCTTATTGAATATCTTCAAAGAGAAAAAAACTATATGCTATTTCTATCAATTTTTGTAGAAGAAATATCAATACTAGCAAAATTAAAAAATCTACAAAAACGTGGAATTATCTTTTCAAATGTTTCATATAATCAATTTAAAGCTGATGTTTACCCAAATATTAAAAACCTATTCAAAAAAGATAATTTTAGATTTATTGCTGAGTATCCATTATTTTTAAAACTTAAATATCTAGATAATTTTTCATATGATTTTTTTAACGATAAATTACTTAGATGTCTTGATGCTGAATACAATTTCAAAAGTGGACTTGTCGATGAAAATATTTCTATTGAAATGTTAATAAATAGTTTTTTTGAAAAAAAATTGGACTGATAATCTCAGTCCCTTTTTTATTTTTTATATTCCTCTATTATCTGTTTTGTTAAATCTGGATAGTTCCCTATTATTATATCTATCCCCTTATCTATCATATCTCTAATATCTTTCTCTTTATTTACTGTAAAAGTATTTATCTCTATATTATGAGATTTTATTTCTTCTACTATCTCTTTAGTCATATTTGGAAAATAGGGATGATAGCATTGAACCCCTACCTCTTCAGTATATTTTCCTGCATTTATTATCCAAGTTTCACTTAGTAATCCATACTTTAAGTTTGGAGCTATTTTTTTCATTCTAAGAATCGAAAAATGATTGAAACTAGAAATAATAACCTTATCTTCTAATTTATATTCTTTTATAAGTTCCCAAACCTTTTCTTCAATTCCTAAATACTCTTTTACTCCTGTTTTTAACTCTATATTTGTAACTATATCTTTATCTTTTATATATTCAAAATATTCTCTTAAAGTTGGTATTGGATTTATTCCATATTCCCCTTTAAATTTAAATGATGCATCAAATTTTTTTAATTCTTCATAATTATATGAAGAAACTGCCCCACTTCCATCTGTTGTCCTATCTATTGTTTCATCGTGGATAATAACAACCTCTCCATCTTTTGTTAATTGAACATCTAACTCAATCCCATCTGCACCAACTTCCACTGCTTTTTTAAAAGCAATCATTGTATTTTCTGGATAGTTTCCACTAAATCCTCTATGAGCAAAATTTTTAGTCATCTTCTTAGCCTCTCTTTTTTCTTTACAAAAAAATAAAATAATTTTTGAATATTTCTAACAAATATATGATATTCATTTTTTATTATTTTGTCAATTATACCCAAATATTAATTATAATATTTAATTTTACAAAATCATATTTTTAATATAAAATATAAGAGTAATCTTTTAAGTTCTAAGTTTTTAGAATTATTTTTAATTGGGAGATGATTAATGATAAAAGATATTTTGGAAAAGGAAAATCTTTCAAAAGAAGATTTATTAAAATTAATTCAAATAGAAGATCCTCAAGAATTACAACTTCTTTTGGACAAGGCCTATGAAATAAAATTAAAATATATAGGAAACAAAGTCTATTATAGGGGACTTATTGAATGTTCCAATATTTGTATAAAAAATTGTAGATATTGTGGAATAAGAAAAGGTAATGAAAATGTAGAAAGATTCATGTTAACTAAAGATGATATTCTAGAAATTTCTCAATGGATATATGAAAATGGATATGGTTCTCTCGCTTTACAAAGTGGAGAAAGAAATGACTCTGAATTTGTAAATTTTATTGAAGAAACTTTGGTAGAGATACAAAAAAATTCTAATAATTCTTTAGGAATAACTTTATCTCTTGGAGAACAAACTCTTGATACTTATAAAAGATGGTTAAAGGCTGGAGCTAGTCGTTATCTTTTGAGAATTGAAACTACAAATAGAGAACTTTTTAAAAAAATTCATCCAAATGATGAATTTCATACTTTTGAAAGAAGAATCAAGGCTTTAAAAGATTTAAGAACTGCTGGATATCAAGTTGGTACTGGGGTAATGATTGGACTTCCTGGACAAACCTATGAAGACTTAGTAAATGATATCATTTTCTTTAAAGAAAATGATATTGATATGATAGGGATGGGTCCCTATATTATCCACGAAGAAACTCCTTTAGGTCAAGAGGCTTTGGGAAATATTTTATCTGATGGAAAAAGATTTCAACTAAGTTTAAAAATGATTGCTCTTTGTAGAATTTATCTAAAAGATATTAACATTGCAGCAACAACAGCTCTTCACGCCCTTGATCCACTTGGAAGAGAGAAAGGAATTTTAGCTGGAGCAAATGTTATTATGCCAAATGCTACTTCAAAAAATATAAAACCTAAGTATCAACTTTATAGAGGAAAACCAAATCTTAATGATGATGCAATAAAAGGTAAATTAGCATTGGAAAAAAGTTTAAAAGAAGTTGGAGAAGAGGTTGTTTATTTTAAACAAGGAAATTCCCCACATTTTTATAACAGACAAAAATAGAGAGGTGTATATGTATTTAGAAGGATATATTAAATCAGATTTTTTAGAAAACTTTGAAACTTGTGACAAAAAAGCTATTTTGGTAGCTAATTTTGGAACTACTCATGAAAATACTAGAAAAGAAACTATTGATTCTTTAATCAATGAAGTTAAACTCTCTTTTCCTGACTTTGAAGTTAGAGAGTGTTACACTTCAAGAATTATTCAAAAAAAATTAAAAGAAAAAAGAATATTTATTGATAATCCTGTTGAGGCTATGGAAAATTTAAAAAAGGATGGTTTCACTCATATTTTAGTTATTGTTAGCAATATAATTCCTGGTATTGAGTATGACGCCCTACAAAAAAATATAGAACATTTCTCAAGTGATTTTAAAGAGATTAGAATAACTCCACCTCTTTTTAATAATAGTGATATTTATTTAGATGTGGCTCAAATTTTAAATGCTCATTTTAAAAATTCATCAAAGGAAAATTCTCTTGTTTTTGTAGGACATGGAACTCATGACTCTAGCAATTCTATTTATCCTTGTATGGATTATGTTTTTAAATATCTAGGTTATAATTATTATGTAGGAACTATTGAAGGATTTCCAAGTTTAGAAGATGTAATAAAAATCTTGAAAAAAGATAATATAAAAAAAGTTTCTCTTATTCCTTTTATGTTTGTATCTGGAGAACACGCTAAAAATGATATAGCTATCGAATGGAGAGAGAAATTTATAGAGGAAGGTTTTGAAACTGATGTTGATCTTACAAGTCTTGGTTCTATAAAAGAGATTAGAAATATTTTTATTGAGTTTGCTAAATTTTTACTAGACTATAAAAAAGAAGATATAATTGCTAAAAAATTATTTTATAGTAAATAAATCTATGTAAAAAAATTGCCCCATTATCTTAAAACTGAGATAGTGGGGCATTTTATTATTTTTTTAATCTCACATCAGGTTCTGTTGATAATTTAAATAGTGGTATAAATCTATCCCATCCTGTAAGAGTAAGAATTAATAGTGAAAATACTGTTATTATTGCTAAAAAATTATATTTTATTATATCTGAAGGTACAAAGTTATATAATGGATAAACGACATTAGCTATCCCTACAAAAAATACTGTGTATGTATGCCAAGGAATAAATTGAGAACCAAATACCCCCATAGAATTACTAAAACAAGCATTTCTTAATCTCAGATTATATTTATCTTCTTCAAACCCCTCTACATTTTCATCAACTAAATTTTTTATTATTGGTCCAATAGTTACTATCTGTGCCATCTCATCAGCTAAGGCTACATTTCCTAAAATTGTAAATATTCCATTGTAAAACATAAGTTGTCTTATATTTTTAGAAAGCTTTCTCACAACTCTTGATAATGGTTCAAAGGCATTTATACTTCCCATTATTCCACCAAAAGCTGTTATCCACATCATCATAACAATTACACTTCCACCGGCTCCTGAAAAACCTGAATACATAAGATCTAAAAAATTTCTTACACTTGGAACAGTTCCAGCAAAAAGTCCAAAGATCAATGAACTAATTATACCAATGAACAAACATAATAAAGTTGGTAAACCTTTTATTGCTGATATAAAAACAAAAATTAAAGGAAGACCCATAAATAATGGCACACCTTTTTTAACCTGCTCCAATAAAATAATTGCAGACTCTCTCTCTTTTGCCAAAGCAATCCATACATCTTTTGGAATTTCATTTATTGCATCCTTTGCATTTCCAACTACATCTGGAAGACCCATTGCAACTGAAACCAAATAAAAAGATATTACACCTACTACCAAACAAGCTAAAGACCAAACTCCTTGATGTCTTACTCTGTGAATAACCTCTACTTTTTGCATCCCAGAACTTACAACAGTCGTATCTGAAATAAGCCCAATGTTATCTCCAAAACAAGCTCCCCCAGCAATAGCTCCCAATGTTAAAACTACATTTCCACCAACAATATGATTTAGCCACAAAAATATAGGTGCACAAGCTGCAAAAGTTCCCCAAGAAGTTCCAATAGTTACTGATAAAATACTTGTAACCAAAATTCCTGTCATAGCTATTGTTTTGGCTGTAAGTCCAAAGTTAAGAGCCATTATAATGATTGATGCTCCTACTCCTGTGGCCATAAAAGCCTCTGCCATAGCATAGGCAAGCATCAAAATAAAAAATACAATTTGAACTTCTTTTACACTATCAATAGCTTTATTAACAATCTCATTAAAAGGAAGTCCCTCTGTGATCCAAGCTATAATAGCTACATATATAGTTGCTATTGGGGCAGCTATTAGAAAATCTAATTTTATAATAACCATTAAAACTCCCAGTAAAACAACTGGAGAAAGTTTTAATATCTCTATAAAAATTCCTTTTTTTTCAGTTTTTGTCATTCGACCCTCCTAATTCTCTAAATAAAAAAAACCTTATATACAAAATATAAGGCAAAATTTCAAAATAGTAAAATTACAACTAACTTTACAATGGATAGCCCTACATTAGTTTTACTAATGTCAGTATTAGAAATATTTTTCCTAATCCCAAGTATTCAAAGATAAGCCTCTCTAAATCTTTCGGCAAAATTCCCTTTCAATCCTTATCAATGCTCGGCTAAAACTCCAAAGATTTAATAATGTTTTTTGCAACCTCTATCAAAATATTTAATTGTTCCAAAAAAAATAATAACATCTTTTCTCTATTTTTGTCAATGTTTATTTTTCATTTTTTTGTTTCATTTTACTCTTATCAATGTTATAATTAATATAATAATTTATTTTATATGGAGAGTTTAATGGAAAAAATTATCTTAAATGTAGATGAAAGTTTTAAAGGAAAAAGAATCGATGTTTTCTTGCAAAATAATATTTCTGATAAAAGTAGAGCTTTTATTCAAAAACTTATAGATGATAAAAATATCACTATAAATAGTAAAATTTGTAGTAAATCATCTTTAAAATTAAAGGGAAATGAAATAATTGAAGTTTCTATTCCTGAAGAGATACCAAAAGAGATTTTGCCTGAAAATATTCCTTTAAATATTGTATATGAAGATAATGATATTGCAATTATTAATAAACCAGCCAATTTAACGGTTCACCCTGCTCAAGATATTATAAGTGGAACTTTAGTCAATGGACTTTTATTTCATTTTTCTACCTTAGCAAATATTGAAACTGATAAAATAAGACCTGGTATTGTTCATAGACTTGATAAAAATACAAGTGGACTTATAGTTATTGCAAAAACAAATATTGCTTATGAAAAATTGATAGATAAATTTAAAACGAAGGATATAAGAAAAACTTATCTTGCTATATGCAAGGGAAATTTTAAAGATAAATCTGGAAGAATTGAAAATCTCATAGGAAGAGATCCAAATGAAAGAAAAAGAATGGCTGTTGTAGAAATAAATGGTAAGCCTGCTATAAGCAATTATGAAATTATTGATGAGGTTCAAGATTTTTCTTTAGTAAAAGTTAATATTGAAACTGGTCGTACTCATCAGATAAGAGTACATATGAAATATTTAAATCATCCTATCTTAGGTGATGATACCTATGGAAGTCCTTCAAAATTAGCAAATAGACAGATGCTTCACGCTTATTTATTGGAGTTTTCACATCCAATAACTGATGAGAAATTAAAAATATTTGGAAGTTTGCCAGATGATTTTTTAGATGTGGCTAAAAATTTAAAATTAGATGTTAATAAAAATAAAGAAAATGGTGATATATAAATGAGTAATCTTTATGAATTTGATATTGAAAAAGGAAGTATTTTAGGAGTGGATGAGGCTGGTAGAGGTCCTTTAGCTGGACCAGTTGTTGCTGCTGCTGTTAAAATTCACGAATATCACGACTTTTTTGAAGGGATAAACGACTCTAAAAAACTTAGTGAGAAAAAAAGAGAGGAGTTATTTGATAAAATAATTTCTTATTGTGATGTTGGAATTGGTATAGCTTCTGTTGAAGAGATTGATGAGTTTAATATTTTAGAGGCTACTTTTATAGCTATGAATAGAGCTATTGAAGATATAAAAAAAGATGAGAACGTTAAGTTTGATACAGTTTTAGTAGATGGAAATAAGCTTATAAAGAAATATGATGGTAAACAGGAGTTTCTTATAAAGGGAGATGCTAAATCTTTATCTATTGCAGCTGCTTCAATTATTGCAAAAGTTACAAGAGATAGAATTATGTTAAAATTTGCAGAACTTTATCCTGAATACCATTTTGAAAAACACAAAGGGTATGGTACAAAATTACATAGAGAAATTTTACTAGAAAAAGGTGTGCTACCTATCCATAGAAAAACTTTTTTGAAAAAAATTCTATCTAAATAATATAAATTTAAGGTGAGAATATGAAAAATTTTTTAAATAAAAGAACTCAAGGAGAATATTTTGAAAAATTAGCTCTTAATTTTTTAGAAAAAAATAATTTTACTCTTTTATATAAAAATTTTTACTGTAAATATGGAGAAATTGATATTATTGTTAAAAAAGAAAACTTGATAGTTTTTGTAGAAGTCAAACAAAGATCTTCTTTAAATTTTGGAAGTGGACTAGAGGCTATCAATTTTCAAAAACAAAGAAAAATTTTTCTTTCTGCTCAATACTTTCTCTATAAAAATCATCTTGAAAATTTTAATTTTAGATTTGATGCTATCACATTTGATAAAAATAACCAATGTGAATGGATTAAAAATATAATGCGAGGTGATGAAATTGGATTTTAGATGCCCTAAATGTGGGAGTGAAAATTACTTTGTAAAAACTGCTGTCTTTCCTGAAAAAGACTCTAAATTAAAATTTGATTTTGGCACTTATTATTTAAAAATTTGTTCTGATTGTGGTTATACAGAGATCTATTCAGCTAAAGTTGTAGATAAAGACATTAAAAAAATAAAAAAAGATGCACCTAAGCCTAAGCCAGCACCTTAAAAAATTTTTTTACTATAATAAATGTAGTGTCTGTAATAAAACTTTAGATGATTCAGAATTATATATATGTAAGGAATGCCAAAAACTTTTTAAGGAACAATCATCTTTAAAATTTTTTAAAGATGTGTATTATATTTTTGATTATGATCAAAATTTTAAAAGTTTAATAAAAAATTATAAATTTTATAATAGGAAATATCTTGGATTTTTTATAAGTCAATTGGTTGATAAAAATTTAAAAAAAATTATTTTAGAAAATGATATTGATATTATCATTCCTGTTCCTTTAAATAAAAAAAGACTACTATCTCGTGGATTTAATCAAGTTTCGTTTATATTAGATATTTTAAATATAGAATATTCTAAAATTGTGAGAGTAAAAAATACCAAACATATGAGTCTTTTACTTGATAAAAATATGAGGAAACACAATATTTCAAAGGCATTCTATATTCCCATTGATATAAATAAAAAAAATATTTTAATAATAGATGATATTATTACTACTGGAAGTACAATAAAAGAGATTATAAAAGAATTAAAAATTTCTGGTACTCCTAAAAGTATTACCATTTTTACTTTTTCAATGGCACATTCTTATAAAAAATCTTTTTAGGAGAAAATAAATGAAAATCTTAGTTGATAATAAAGAATTTACATTAAATACTACTTTTAATAGTTTCGGTGAACTTATTAATGAGATAATAAAAAAATTAAAAGCTGAAGAAAAAATTATCGAAACTATTATAGTTGATGGGGTTGTTCTTAATACAACTTCCATTGTAAATGTTTCAAAAATAACTTTACTTGAGATATTTACAAAAAGTCATAAAAATATTCTTTTTCACTCTTTATTCTTATTAGAAGAATATATTCAAGAATATTTTAAAACATTAAAGATTTTAGAAGATTATGAGTTAGATCCTCTAACTTACGATATGAAAGTCAATGAGGTTGTAAGTTTTCTCAACTGGACTTTAAATCTTTTATATAGTCTTAGAGAAAATACCTACATTGAATTTTTTTATGTTGGATATAATGAATTTTTAGAAGATTTTAAAAACAGTTATGACAATCTTATGAAAGCTCTTGAAAGCGGTGATTATGAAGCTGCTTTTGATATTCTTGAGTTTGAAATTTCAGATATGCTTTCTGCTCTTGGAGAAAATATTGAAAATTACAAAAAGGATATTCTGATTGATGAAAACTCATCAACACATGCAATTTAATAATTTTTGAATAAAAATTAATCAAAAAACATGAATTTATTAACTTTTTCAAAATTAGTATTTTTTTTCAGAATATGATAAAATCTAATAGTAAAGAATAATATAATTTTAAATTTTTTTAGGAGGATTTGTTATGAGAAAAACAATAATCGCTGGAAACTGGAAAATGAACAAAACTAATAAAGAAGCTGTTGAAATGTTAACAGAATTAAAAGAAATTGTTGCTGGAATAGATTCTGTTGGAATAGTTATCGGAGCTCCTTTCACTGCTCTTTCTGATGCTGTTAAAGCTGTTGCTGGAAGCAATATCAAAATAGCTGCTGAAAATGTTTACCCTAAAGAATCTGGAGCATACACTGGTGAAGTTTCTCCTGTTATGTTAAAAGAAATAGGTGTTGAATATGTAATCCTTGGACACTCTGAAAGAAGAGAATATTTCAACGAAACTAATGAATTTATAAATGAAAAAGTTAAATGTGTATTAGCACATGGAATGACTCCAATTCTTTGTATCGGAGAAAAACTAGAAGATAGAGAAGCTGGAAGAACTAATGATGTAAATAAAACTCAATTAAGAGGTGGACTTGCTGGTCTTACTGCTGAAGAAGCTAAAAAAGTTGTTATTGCTTATGAACCTGTATGGGCAATCGGAACTGGAAAAACAGCTACTCCTGAAATCGCTGAAGAAACTCATAAAGCAATCAGAACTGAATTAGCTGATATGTTTGGTGAAGAAGTTGCTAATGAAATTACAGTTCAATATGGTGGATCTATGAAACCAAGCAACGCTAAAGAATTACTTGCACAAGCTGATATCGATGGTGGATTAATCGGAGGAGCTTCTCTAGCTGCTAAAGATTTCTCTGAAATTGTTAAGGCTGCATTATAATTAAATTTTTATTTAGGTAGGAAGGATTAAAAAAAATGACAAAAAAACCATTAATGTTAATGATATTAGACGGTTGGGGAATTAGCAAATGCGATTCTTGTGTAAACGCTATAAAAAATGCTCACCCTGATTATTTCTTAAGTTTATTAGAAAAATACCCTCATTCAGAACTTTTTGCTTCTGAAGAATATGTAGGATTACCTGCTGGACAAATGGGAAACTCTGAAGTAGGACATTTAAATATTGGAGCTGGAAGAGTTATATATCAACCTCTTGTTCAAATCAGTAAAGATATAAAAGATGGAACTTTCTTTGAAATTCCTGTTCTTAAAGAAGCTTTCGAATTTGCTAAAGCTCACAATAATACAGTTCACATTGGAGGACTTTTATCTGACGGAGGAGTTCACTCTCATATTGAACACTGTTTCGGACTTTTAGAAATGGGTAAAAAATATGGTGTTAAAATGTATCTTCACGCTTTCTTAGATGGAAGAGATACTGCTCCAACTTCAGGTGCTGGATTCTTACAACAAGTTGAAGATAAAATGGCTGAATTAAACTATGGTAAAGTAGCTACTATGTCTGGTAGATATTTCGCTATGGACAGAGATAAAAACTGGGATAGAACTAAAAAAACTTATGACAATATGACTCTAGGAAATGGAATTGAAGCTACTTCTGTTTCTGAAGCTATAAAAGCATCTTATGAAAACGGAGTTACAGATGAGTTCGTTGAACCAACTGTATTTGATAAAGAAGGGCTAGTTAAAGAAGGAGATGTATTTATCAACTTTAACTTTAGACCTGACAGAGCTAGACAGATAACTAGAGCTCTAAATGATAAAGAGTTCCCATATTTTGAAAGAAGCATAGCTCCAGTTAAAGTTTATTGTATGAGACAATATGACGCTACAATAGATGCACCTGTTGTTTATGTTGATGAAGAGATAAAAAATACTTTAGGAGAGGTTATTTCTAAAGCTGGTTTAAAACAATTTAGAACAGCTGAAACTGAAAAATATGCTCATGTTACTTTCTTCTTTAACGGTGGAAAAGAAACTCAATATGAGGGAGAAGAGAGAAAACTTGTTGCATCTCCAAAAGTTGCTACTTATGACTTAAAACCTGAAATGTCAGCTTATGAAGTAACAGAAGGATTATTAGAAGCTTTAGATTCTAATAAATATGATGTATTCATCGTAAACTTCGCTAACCCTGATATGGTTGGACATACTGGTGTAGTTGAAGCTGCTGTAAAAGCTATAAAAGCTGTTGATGAATGTGTTAAAAAAGTTGCTACTAAAGTGTTAGAGCTTGACGGAACTTTACTTGTTACTGCTGACCACGGAAACGCTGAACTTATGGTTGACCCTGTAACTGGTGCTCCATTTACATCTCATACTATAAACAAAGTTCCTTTTGTTTTCGTATCTAATCATACAGAAAATGTTCATCTTGCTGATGGAAAATTAGCAGATATAGCTCCTACTATGTTAAATCTTTTAGGAGTTGCTAAACCTGCTGAGATGACAGGAGATAACTTAGTTAAATAAGTTTTCAATTAAATAGTTTCTTACTGATTTTTGGGATTATTAAATATCTAATATTTGATAATCCCTTTTTAATTAAAAAAATCCTTACTGTAAATAATTATAGCAAGGATTTTTGTTCTCTAAAAAATTAATATCTCTACATCTTGAGCTAATTTTTCTAACTTATTATTTAATTCCTTTGAAATATTTTCAGATAATTCAAAGGTAAAATTATTTTCAGATTTTTCTAACTCTTCCATTATTGATATACTTAATTTTTCTTTTGTTTTTTCAGAAAGGAATATATCTTTTCTTACAAGTTTTCTTAAAAGTATTGGAATAGATTTTTTTATAAAAAGATGTTTTGTCCTATTAAATCCAATAAGTCCAGCTATTATTCCTATTATAGCTCCTCCTAAAAATCCAAGTGGACCAGTGGCTATTAATGCTGTTCCACTACCACCACAAAGCATTCCCATTAAAATAGCAATTATTAAAGAAATTATTCCATTTATTATATTCTCTCCTTGAAGATTACTTATGGAAAAATTAATATTATGTAAATCCGTTCTCATATTTATAGATAAAAGGTTCATTTCCTCTCTTGGAATCATATATCTGTCACAAATCTCATCAATAGGAATTTGTAATTTATCACATAAACTCACTGACCAATCGATAATGGATTTTTCTAAAAGAGGTCTTATTTTTTCAGGAACTAGTATATCTTTTATTCTTTCTAAAAGAATACTATTCATCTCTTCTATTGTATCAATCTTTCCTTTTTTCCAAAGAACAATATTTGGTAAAATTCCCTCAGTTATCACATATTCTGTTAACTTTTCTACAAGTGGATAGATCAACTCTTTTATTTGGTTATCAACATTTTCTTTAACAACTCCACTTTTAATAAAATTTTTAACTTCTCCTCTAAACTCTCTAAGTCTTTCATCTATAATTCCAGAATAAGCTAAACCTTTTCCAATAGAAAATTCTGGTTCTTCAGAATTAACTATTATTGCATTTGGAAATGAAAACTTACACTGCTCCTTAAAGAACTTCATTCTTGAAGCTCCACCTGTTAATATTAAAAGTTTTGGTGGATTATCTTTAGTAACTTTTGCTGCCTCATATAGTGAATATTGTATTCCCTCTACAAAAGATTTACCATTCAATTCTTTTATTGGTTTATTTATTATATTTCTTATAATCTCTTCACTAGCTTTTATAGAAAGATTTTGTACCCCATCATAATATAAAGAAACTATTTCCTCACAAAATGAATTTTTATATAATTCCTCATTTGTAAAATATTTTTCCTTAACCTTTCTCGAAACAAGTTGAGCATAACAACGCCAACCATAACTTTCAGTAAATATCTCATTTATTTTTTCAGAAGAATCACTATTTTTTATAGCCTCCTGCAATAAATACTCATCTATTAAACCACTACCTAGGTTATTGTTTCCAAAAACCCCAATCCCTGTTTCCTTACCATTTACAATATATGCAAAATCTAAAGTTGATGATCCAATATCTACAACTAAAACACTCTCTTTCAAAAGTTCTGGATTTACCCTTATATTTTTAGCCTCTCTAGCATATAAAAAAGCAGCTCTTGATTCTGATATAACCCTAACATTTGGTATATTAGCTTTTACTAATAAATTTTTATATCTTTCTCTCATTGCTAAAGTCCAACCTGCTGGACAACCAACTGTTATTTGAATATCTTCTCCTATATCAAGATCTTTTAATTTTCTAACAACTCCCTTTACAAAAAGAATTATATCTTTTTCAGCAATTTCTGAATTTTCAGAGAAACGACTTTTAAATCTAACTCTTAAAGAATTTTTATCCCCTAGAGATATAGCCTGTTCTCCTATTAAAATATTATCCTCTCCATCAACAGCCACTGCTGAAATAAAACTTCTTTTATCATCAAGGGATAAAATTATTGGCTCTATATCTTTACTAGCAGATGAGATTTGGGCAACTGTACTTTCTCCATCTCCTAAATCAAAACCTATATATTTCATTTCTCCCTCCTTTTAATTTATTTTCTTTATTGCTACCCCTCTTACAAATACTTTATTACTATCTTTTTCTATAAAAGCTGATTTTATAGTCATTGTTGAATTTTTTGAAGGTAGTATATCAAAATATTTTTCTGTTTCCTTTGAATACTCTATCTTTTCTATATTATTTGACAAAAGAATATTCTCTATCTCTTTATTTACAATAGGTACAATTACTTTATTATCTGTTTTTTCAATCTCATCAAATTTTTGAAAAACTTCAAGAATATTTTTATCAAGATTGCTCTCTTTTTTATTTTCCAATCCATTTAATATGGTTAACTCTTCTATATATCTATCTAGAGCCTCCATATTTCTATCCATAAATTCCATTATTTTATCTATATTTAAATTTATCTCAGTTTTTTGTACTGTTTCTACTATCTTCGAATCTTCCCTATATTTTTTTAAAATAAGCAACAATATTAAAATTTCGCTGACAAGTCCAGCTATCCCTACACCTATCATAATATAATAATTTAATTTTATTCCTTGAGAAAAACTATACCAGAGTGAATAAAATAAAACACAGTGCATTAAAGTTAAAAAAACTATATTTCCTTTTTGCTTATACACCTTAATATTTTCTTCTGACCATATTCTAACACTTCCTAGGGTATTATAAATATTAAAATTTTCTTTTAAAATTGTGAAAAGAATTCCTATCTGTTGACGAAGTTTAGAATTTTTTTCCTCTGACATAACATTATGCTGTATATTTTCTATTTTTTGTACCAAAATATTTTTTATATCTTGAACTGTTTTATTTTCTGCTGATATTTCTTTTTTTGTTTCCTCTTTTAGCTCTCTCCATTTATCTACTGCCTTCATAATACACCTCCAGTATATTCTTTGACGAGTTTTACTATTAAAAAGATTGAAAAAAGGAAATCCTTAAATAAGGATTTCCCTGATACTAATATCTTTCTTTCATAGCTCTTTCAATATCTCTCTTCTGATCTTTCTTAGCTATACTTTCTCTTTTATCATAACTTTTTTTACCTCTACCAAGAGCTATGTCAATCTTTACATACCCTTTTGAAAGGTGTACATTCAATGGAACAATAGTATAACCTTTTTGGCTAACTTTTTCGTGTAATTTTTTTATCTCTTTTTTGTGTAAAAGTAATTTTCTTACTCTTTTTTCCTCTGGGTTATACACACTTCCAAATTCCCAAGGAACAACTGACATTCCCATTATATACACTTCATCTTTTATTATTCTTACAAAAGCCTCCTTGATACTCACTTTTGATGCTTTTATAGATTTTACTTCACTTCCAACTAACTCTATTCCAGCCTCTATTTTATCTTCAATGAAATAATCAAAGTATGCTTTTTTATTATTTGCTAATATCATTTTTCACCTCTTTTATTTCTTTTTGTTGAAAAATATTCCTCTGTATAAGGAGCAACTTCAATTTCAAGTTCTGCCATATCAACTCTTACAACAATAACCTCTAATTTATCTCCCAAGCTATAAATATCTCCTGTGTCTGTATCTGCCATCACATAATCTTTTTCATTAAATTCATAATAGTGTGGAGAATTTGTTACATCCCACATACATTCAACTAACTCTTCAGTTTCTATAAATACTTTTCTATTACTTATTCCAACAATAGTTCCTTTAAATACTTCTCCTATTTTATCAAGCATATATTCAACTATTTTTATTTTTTTACTTTCATCCTCTACCTTCATAGCCTCTCTTTCTGTTTTAGAGATAGCTGTACATATTGTTGGTAGATTTTTTTCAAGTTTCTCTATATATTTTTTCTTAGGATATCCAAAAAGTGTTTCTCCTAAAATTCTATGAATCATTAAATCTGAGTATCTTCTTATTGGAGAAGTAAAGTGAGTATAATAGCTTGATGCTAAACCAAAGTGTCCAATATTTTCTGGCGTATACTTAGCTTGTTTTAATGCCATCAATATCATTTTATGAACTATCATACTAATTCCCTTAAGTTGAGAATCCTCTATTATTGATTGGAATTTTTTAGGATGAACTCCCTCTGATCCAAGAATTACTCTATAACCAAATTTTCCTAAAACTTCATTCAACCCTTCTATTCTCTCTGCATCTGGTTTTTCATGAGTTCTATAAATACTTGGAACTTCTAACCAAAATAGTTTTTCCGCAACTGCCTCATTGGCTTCGATCATAAAATCTTCTATAATCTTTTCTGCCTCTCCTCTTTCTCTTTTTTCTAAATGATCAACTCTTAGTTTTTCATCTAAAACAACTTTTATTTCTGGAAGATCAAAATCTATACTTCCTCTATTATGTTTTACTGTTCTTATGATTTTAGAAAGTTCTAACATCATATCTATCATATCTTTTATAGATGAATATTTTTTACAAGTTTCTTCATCATTTTCTATTATCTTATTAACATCAGTGTATGTCATTCTATAAGCTGTTCTTATTACTGCCTTGTAAGTTTTTACATCTTTTACTTTTCCAAGACTATCTATTTCCATCTCACAAGTAAAAGTTAATTTATCCTCATTGGGATTTAATGAACATATTCCATTTGAAAGTTCTCTAGGCAACATTGGTAAAACTCTATCTACTAAATATACTGAGTTTCCTCTTCTTAATGCCTCTTTATCCATAGCTGAACCCTCTTTTACATAGTAACTAACATCAGCTATACTAACTATCAATCTATAATTTCCATTTTCTTTTTTATCTACATATACAGCATCGTCTAAGTCTTTAGCATCTGCGCCATCTATTGTGATAATTGGTAAATCTCTTAAATCCACTCTTAACTTTATTTCATCTTCGTGAACTATCTGTGGAGTTTCTCTTGCCTCTCTCATAACATCTGCTGGGAAATCATCTCTTAAATTTTCCCTTCTAAGAAGCGCCTCCATCATAACCTTACTATCTAATGGATTTCCTAAAGCCTCTATAATTTTTCCCTCTGGTTTTCTCTCTTTATCACCAAAGAAATCTATTTTTACAACTACCAGTTCTCCATCTCTAGCCATTCCTAAAAACTTTTTCGGAATATATATATCTTTTCCAAAAGAGTGAGTTGGAGTAACAAAACCAAAACTTTTTTGTTTTTGTAAAATACCAATAACTGTATCATTAGTTCTTTTTATTATCTTATAAACCTCTCCCTCTTTTTTATCAGTTTTTCTACTCTCTTTTGTTATTTTTACTAAAACTATATCTCCATTTAAAGCACCATTAAATCCATTTTTTGGAATGAATATCCCTTCAGTTTCTGTATCAACAAAAGCGAATTTATTTCTTATAACACTGAATTCTCCACATATCATACCAATATTTTCAGGAATATTATATTTCCCCTTATTATTTTTTACCAAGTCACCTAATTCTATCCAAGTATCTAAAATTTCTCTATTTTTCTTTTTAAATTTTGAAGACCAAGATAATAATTTATAAATTTCATCTATCCCTATTGATTTTGTATTTTTTTTAAAGTATTCTTTTAAAATTTCTAAATCTTTTTTTATGTTCATTTTTACCTCCTTATTCTCTCTCTTTTCTTTTAGAAAGTAAATCTTCCAATGTTTCCATTGTATTTTTATGTATTATTCCACCTTTTTCTTTTAAATATTCCAATTTTCTTTCTATTTCAAAAATTATTCCCTCATCTATATTTTCAAAAGTTTTTTCTCTTATCTTATCCACGTTTGGATAATCTCTTCCCTCTTCTATTGCATCTCCTATATAAACTATCTTTTCTAATAAAGACATATTTTTTCTTCCTATTGTATGATACTTTATACTATTTAATATATCTTCATCATCTATATTAAATTCTTTTTTCACTATCACAGCCCCTGCTAATCCGTGCAATATCTCTGGTAAATCATCATATCCCTTTACCTCTGGCATATCTTTGCAAATTTCTTTTAAATAATCAACCTTATCTTTCTTTAAATAGTCATGTAAAAGAGCTGCTATCCTTGCTTTTTCCACATCACATCCATATTTTTTAGCAAGTTCTACACAAGCCTTTTCAACACCCAATGTATGAATATATCTTTTTTCTGGCAATTTATTTTTCACTATTTCTCTTAAAGCATCTATATCCATTTTATCTCCTTGTAAAAAAAGGGTGTATTCAAACACACCCTATATATCTTTTCTAAATTTAAAATCTCTTTTTAGATTAGCATATTTTACTTTGTCCATATCTGCACCATTAATTAAAATCTTAACTGTATCTAGATTAGTATCTATATTTGTCATAGTATTTACAATAGAATAGATTATAAGTAGTTCATCTGTTGGACTTTTTACCCTATCAAAAAGTTTTTCAGGAAGATCTAAATAAATTATATTATTTACTATATAGTAATATACCTCTGTTTTCTCATTGATATTTGGTATCTTCTCAAGAGTTTTTAATTCGTTTAAAGTTTCATCTAAAGTTCTTCTTATTTTTGAACTTTTACTTATATTTTTCTCAACCTCAATCTCTTTATTTGCTATTTTGTTTTTTTCTGGATAATATATGTATAACTTCTCTTTTTCATTCTGTTGTTTTAAACTTTCTCTTTCAAAAACTACTTTTGGTGTATTGTCTTTTGAACTAAAATATAAATACCCTGAAAAAATAGTTATAATCCATAAAATTGACATTATTTTTATGGAGCTATTTTTACTATTAAAGAATCCTTCTTTAAAGTTTATTAGTTTTATTTTTAGTTCTTTTAACACCTCACCCATTCCACTTTTTGATGAAGTTTTTTTCCTTTTTTTATTAAAACTAAATTCTTCTTCTTCTAAATTTCCTTTTATATTTTTTTTATTTTTCTCTTCAAACTCTTTATTTTCTTTCTCATGATTTTTTTTTAAATTTATCATTCAAATCTCCTAATAAAAATAATTTCTTATATGCTCAGCTATTTTCTTAGCCATTTTTTTCTGATGAGAACGAGAGCTTATAATACTTGAATCTTTTGGACTTTTTATAAATCCAACTTCTATTAATACCCCCGGACAATTAATACCTCTTAAAACAGCAAAGTTAGCTCCGTGTATCCCTCTATTTTTCATTCCCATAGTCTTGGATAAATTTTTAGTCAATGAGTCTGCGAAAGGAATACTTTTTTCTTGGTTTTTATTATAAGCAATCTCTCCAGCTATTTGAACTATGGAACTTGTATTTTCACCATATTTTTCTCCAAAACTGTTTTCATACCTAGCTATGCTAGCAGCATATGGAGAAGATTTTTTTGAAAAATAAAATATTTCCATTCCGTTGTGAGCTGAACTATTTGAAGAGTTGGCATGAATACTCACGTAAATATCTGCCCCTATTCTATTTGCTATATTACTTCTATTTTTTAAAGATATAAATTCATCTGTATCTCTTGTCATCACAACATTGAAATCCGATTTTAACTCATCTCTAAGATATTTTCCAATACTTAAAACAATATCTTTTTCTCTTAAACTTTTAGAACCAATAGCTCCTGTATCTTTTCCTCCATGTCCTGGATCTATTACTACTGTATATTGTTTATTCGTTGCATTTCTTGATAAATCTATTACCAATCTATTAGGACTCCTTCTTATACTCACCTTATGAAAAATATTTTTTTGTAATTTTAAGAAAAATCCGTGGGATCTATCATATTTATATTCTTGAACACTTTCTAAGTATTTTGATAATTTGTTTGTTACACTTTTATTATAAGGAGTATTAACTCCTCTAACTTCTACAAAAAGAGTTCTGCTATTTTCATCGTATTCTGTTACATAATTTGGATTACTTTCATCTAAATCCAAAACAACTTGTGGTGGATAACTATTAAATCTTACATCTTTTATATTTGAAGAAAATGTAAAAGAAAATAATAACATAAAAATTAGTACTGCATATATTTTTTTTATCATAAACACATCCTATAACTTTTTAATATAAATACAAAAAAACGACAATTAATTTAAATTGTCGTTTTTATTCATAAGCTTAATTTAAAGTACCAGCGATTGCTGACTTTCTAACAGTCATATGAACACCTTTATCTATTCTAATTACGACAAAAGCTTCTTCTACACTAGAAATAACACCTTTTATTCCACCGATTGTTACTACAGTATCTCCAGCTTTTAAGCTATTTAACATTTCATTTTGTTTTTTTTGCTTTTTCTTATTTGAAGCAAAAAGTCCATAAATAACAACTACCCATATAACTAGCATTATTCCTGTACTTCCATATCTAGCAAATAGTTCTTGCATCTGTTATTCCTCCTACTAATTTTTTATTCTAAATAGAGTATATCACAGACAGATTGATTTTTCAATGATCTTTCAATTTTATTTAAATAAATCCTTCAATCTATCTAAAAAACTTTTATTCATTTTATAATTTTTATCTTTTAAACTTTCATCAAATTTTTTCAATAATTCTATTTGAGTATCATTTAAATTAGTAGGAACTTCAATAACTATTTTTACAAGTTGATCTCCAGCTCCATAAGCTCTAGGGTTATTTATTCCCTCTCCTCTCAATTTAAATACTTTTCCATTCTGAGTTCCTGCTGGTATTTTTATAGCTTTTTTACCATTTAATGTAGGGATCTCTACTTCTCCACCAAGAGCAGCTTTTGCATAAGTTATAGGTACTTCACAAATTATATTTTCTCCATCTCTCACAAAGAAGTCGTGATCTTTAACGTGGAAAAAGATATATAAATCTCCATCTTCTCCACCTTCAGCACTTGCATCTCCCATTCCATGGATTCTTAATCTTTGACCATCATGAATTCCTACTGGTATTTTTATTTTTTTGCTGATTGTTTCTCTTTCTAAACCTGTTCCACCACATTTTTTACATTTTGTTTCAGGAATTTTTCCTTTTCCTTTACATTTATCACATTCCTCTACACTTTTAAAGTTTCCAAGCATAGTTCTTTGGATTTTTTCTATTCTACCAGATCCACCACATTTGTCACAAGTTTTCATCTTGCTTCCTGGTTCAGCACCTGTACCATTACAAGTTTTACACTTTCCTCTTCTAGTATATTTTATTTCTTTTTCTCCACCTTTAGCTACTTCTTCTAGAGTGATTGTCACATCAACCCTTAAGTCAGCACCTGGTTCTGGTCCTCTTTGTTGAGCTCCACCAAATCCTCCAAAGCCACCATTTCCACCAAAGAATGATGAGAAAATATCTTCAAATCCACTTCCAGAGAATCCTTCAAATCCTCCACCATATCCGCCACCTGCTCCATTTTCAAAAGCAGCATGACCAAATCTATCGTATTTTGATCTTTTATCTGCGTCAGATAAAACTTGATAAGCTTCGTTTATCTCTTTAAACTTATCTTCAGCTTCTTTCTTTTCGCTCTCACTTGCATTACTAAATCTATCAGGGTGGTATTTCATAGCTAATTTTCTATAAGCTTTTTTTATTTCTGCTTCAGAAGCTGTTTTTTCTACACCTAAAAGATCATAATAATCTTTCTTTGCCATTTTTTCCTCCAAAATTTATCTTAAAGTATTTTGATCTCTATACTTTTTTGATACATCTCACCTTTTTCTAATTTTTTAATTCCCTCTTTTTCTGTAAGTTGTCCATTAGAAGTTACTAGATCTCCTAATCCATCCCATGGCTCAAGACAAACAAATCCAGATTTTGGAACACTCCAAAATGCCATGTATTCAAAACCGTTATAATCAAACTCTACTATTCTATCACTTTTATCAGATTTTAGCCAGACTTTTTTAGAATTTGTATTTTTAAATATAATTGCATCTTCTTTAAAAGTTTCATCTGTAAATCTTAAAATATTTCCTTCAAATATATCTCTTATCTTATCAGTAACACCTATACTTTCAGCTGTCAAAGATTTTCCAATCTCATCTTTTTCAAACTCGATATAGTTTTCTCCTGGTTGACCAAAAACATTAAATGCAGGATGAGCTCCTAATGAAAAATACATTTTACCATCAGTTAAATTTTCAACTCTATACTCCATTTTTAAAGTATTCTCATCTAAAATATATTTTAAAAATAATTTAAAATCAAATGGATATTTTTTCTTTGTTTCTTCGTTTGATTCAAATAAAAACTCTAAGTAATTTTCTCCTCTATCACTTAATACAAACTCATTATCTCTAGCGAATCCGTGTTTAGTTTCTATTCTATATTCTTTTTCATCATAAAAATATTTTTCATTTTTTATTCCACCTACAAATGGGAATAGTATTGGTGATGATTTTGCCCAAAAGTTTTTATCTTTCTGCCAAATATATTCAAAATTATCCTTCTTAGAAGTAAACTTTTCTAACTCTGCTCCCTTACTTTCTACTTGTATTATAAAATTTGAATTTTCTAATCTATATTTCATATGAACTCCCCTGTATTAATCTAAAAATAGGGAATAGAGTAAGCTCTATTCCCAGAAAATAACAATCTAATTATTAGTCAACTATTTCTGCATCTTCTACATCATCAGCAGGTTTTTGTGTTTGTCCTTGAGAAGCATTAGCTTGTTGTTGTTGAGCTTGTTGAGCTTCTTTGTATATTTCTTCAGCTAATTTTTGAGCTGATTTTGATAATTTTTCCATAGCTTCTTCGATAGCTTTTTTGTCATCAGAGTCTTTTACTTTTTTAAGTTCTTCTAAAGATTCTTCGATAGCTTTTTTCTCAGCTTCGCTTACTTTTCCAGAATGTTCTTTTAAAGTATTTTCAGTAGATGTGATTAACATATCTGCTTTATTTCTTGTTTCTATTAATTCTCTGAATTTTTTATCTTCAGCTTCATTAGCTTCAGCTTCTTTTTTCATTCTTTCTATATCGTCACCAGATAAGTTGTTTGATCCAGAAATTGTTATTGTATTTTCTTTTCCAGTTCCTAAATCTTTAGCTGATACGTGAACGATTCCGTTAGCGTCTATATCAAATGTTACTTCAATTTGAGGGATTCCTCTTGGTGCTGCTGGGATTCCTTCTAAGTTGAATTCTCCTAATTTATGGTTGTCAGCTGCTTTTGCTCTTTCACCTTGTAATACATTGATTGTAACAGCTGGTTGGTTATCTACTGCAGTTGAGAATACTTGAGATTTTTTAACTGGTATAGTTGTGTTTTTCTCAATAATTCTTGTACAAACTCCTCCAAGAGTTTCAATTCCTAATGATAATGGAGTTACGTCAAGAAGTAATACATCTTTTACATCTCCCATTAATACCCCACCTTGAATAGCTGCTCCTGCTGCAACAACTTCGTCAGGGTTGATTCCTTTATTTGGTTTTTTACCAAAGAATTGTTCTACCCATTCTTGAACTGCGATCATTCTTGTAGATCCACCTACTAATAATACTTCATCTATTTCAGAAGGAGTAAGTCCAGCATCTGATAAAGCTGTTTTTGTAGGTCCTTGAGTAGCTTCAACTAAATCTCTTGTTAAAGCATCAAATTTAGCTCTTGTTAATTTCATTTCTAAGTGTTTAGGTCCTGTTGCATCCATTGTGATGAATGGTAAAGATATTTGAGCTTCCATCATTGAAGATAATTCTTTTTTAGCTTTTTCAGCTGCATCTTTTAATCTTTGGTAAGCCATTTTATCATTTAATAAGTCAATTCCTTGCTCTTTTTTAAATTCTTCTGCTAACCATTGGATGATTCTTGCGTCAAAGTCATCTCCACCTAAGTGGTTGTTTCCTGCTGTTGATAAAACTTCTATAACACCGTCAGATATTTCTAGAACAGATACGTCAAATGTTCCTCCTCCAAGGTCGAATACTAATACTTTTTCTTCTTTTTTCTTATCTAGTCCATAAGCAAGTGCTGCTGCTGTTGGTTCGTTTATTATTCTTTTTACTTCTAATCCAGCTATTGCTCCAGCATCTTTAGTTGCTTGTCTTTGAGCATCTGTAAAGTAAGCTGGTACTGTAATTACAGCTTCTTTTATTTCTTCTCCTAAGTAAGCTTCAGCATCTTTTTTTAATTTTCTTAAAGTCATTGCTGATATTTCTTGTGGAGTATAATCTTTTCCGTTGATATTTACTTTATAATCAGTTCCCATATGAGTTTTTATAGAAGCGATAGTTGAGTTTGGATTTGTTATAGCTTGTCTTTTTGCTATTTCTCCTACTACTATTTCTCCATTATCTTTAATGTTTACAACTGATGGAGTTGTTCTTGCTCCTTCAGCGTTTGTGATTATATTTGCAGATCCACCTTCCATTATTGCTACACATGAGTTTGTTGTTCCTAAGTCAATTCCTATTACTTTAGACATTTTAATCCTCCTTTAATATTCCTAAAAATATTTCTATTCTAAAATTTTTGATTACTGATTTAATTATTTCTTACATACTTTAACCATTGAAGGTCTTATTACTTTTCCTTTTAATTTATATCCTTTTTGGAACTCAGCTATTATATAGTTATCTTCAAAATCTTCACTAGCTTCAACCATAACAGCCATATGTTCTTCTGGATTAAATTCTTTTCCTTCTGTATCTATACTTTCTAACCCTTCAGCTTTGAATATCTCTCTAAATTGATTTAATGTAAGTTCAACTCCTTTTACTAAACCATCAAAATCTTTTGTTTGTTTTGATGTTTCAGCAGCTCTTGTTAAATTATCAATTCCATCTAAAAGTTTAGTAATAATTTTTTCAGAAGCAAATTTTCTAAGCTCATCCATCTCTTTTTCTTTTCTCTTTGTAAAGTTTTGGAAGTCAGCTTGCTTTCTCATATATGATTGTTTCCAATCCTCTACTTCAGCTTTTAATTTTCCAATTTCTTCTTGGATAGTTTCTAATTCATTTAACTCTTGATTATTTTCTTTTTCACAATTTTCTTGAGTTTCTTCACAGTTAACTTCCTGCTCCATCTCTTCTATATCTTTTAATTTATCTTCTGACATCACTATCTCCTTTTATTTTTCTTTATTTCCAATCAATTTTTCTTTATTTATAGTTTTTTCTAGTTCCTTACTTATATAATCTATAAGTCCCATAGTTTTTGAATAAGGCATTCTCTTAGGTCCGATTACTCCGACAACCCCTTTTGAATCTCCTTTTTTATATACTGAATAAACAAAACTATAATCTTCAAGTCCTTTTACTGGAAGGTCATCGCCTAGTATTACATTTACTTTACCTTCAACATATTCATTTGATTTTACAATCTCCTCAAATATATTTCTGACCTCTTGTTTTTCATTAAACATTTCCATAATATCTAAAACTTCATTTACATTTTTATTTTTGAAAATGCTTGGAGAATTACTTAAATATAATTTTCCTTCTATATCTTTATATATCTCTTTTTCAATATCATTATAGGCTTCAAAATTTTCTTTTATTAAATCTACAATCTCATAACTTTTTATTTTTTGAGTTTTAATCTTATTATTAATTTTCTCTGATAACACTTGTAGTTTTTCTTTCGTTATTCCTGTTTGAAGCTTTATTTTTTTAGTTGTGACATTTAAATCTTCAGTAACTATTATTGCTAATATTAAATAATCATCAATATGAACCAATTCAACTTTTTTTATATTTTCTTTTTTATGATTTGGTTCTATTACAACTGAAGCATAAGATGTAAGCTTTGAAAGAATTGATGAGGTTTCTTTTAAAATATTATCAAGAGCATTCATCTTTTGATCATATTCATTATTTATTCTTTTCTTTTCTTCCATCGATAATTTTTCAATCTTTAAAAGTTCATTAAGATAATATTTATAACCTAAATCTGTTGGAATTCTTCCAGAAGATGAATGGGTTTTTTCTATAAATCCTGCATCTTCCAAATCAGACATTACATTTCTGATTGTTGCTGAAGATAATTCAATATTATATTTTTTTACTAAAGTTCTTGAGCCTATTGTTTCTCCACAACTAAGATAGAAATCAATAATGGCATTTAGAACTAATTTTTCTCTTTCACTTAGCATCAAATCACCTTCCTGAATATTAGCACTCATTACTAAAGAGTGCTAACTAACAAATTCATAGTATCACTTTTCAATAGGTTTGTCAATAAATTTTTATAAAAAAACTGAAGAAAATATTTTTCTTCAGTCCTTTTC
>NZ_JARHZE010000066.1 GCF_029258315.1 Fusobacterium sp.
CTGAAATTTATCAACTTCTTTTTAAAACTTATTCTCTAAATCCTAATGAATGTATATTTATTGATGATGTTTTTGAAAATATTGAAGGGGCTAAAAATCAAGGAATGGAAGTTATCCACCTTACAAATCCCGAACTTTTAAAAGATAAATTAATAGAAAAAGGAATAAAATTATAAAGTAAAAATTTAATTTAAAAAGAGTACAGATAAATTTTTTAATATTTTTATCTGTACTCTTTTTTATTATAATAATTTTATCTAAAATTTATTATAAAATTTATATTTTTAATTTTTTCTTATACTTTTTATGTTATTAATTTCCTTAATATTT
This sequence comes from Fusobacterium sp., assembly GCF_029258315.1. GTDB lineage: Bacteria > Fusobacteriota > Fusobacteriia > Fusobacteriales > Fusobacteriaceae > Fusobacterium_B. Next base: position 331 of record NZ_JARHZE010000066.1, read on the forward strand.
TATTTTGAAGAATCAATTAGCTTATTAAACACTTCAACTGTTTTTTCTATATCTCCCATAGCAGTATGCCTATTATCAAAAGAAAGATTAAAATATTTAATTGCATCATCTAAAGAATTAATTTCCTTTCCATTAAATTTTCCAGCTATTGAAAAAAATCTAAAAATACTCGCTGTATCTAAACTTCTATAAGATATGAATTCTTCATAATCTTTTCCTACTTCACTATATAGTTCTTTTAAAAATTTGATATCAAAATTTACATTATGTCCACAAAGTATAGCTTTTTCATTAGTAAAGTTTTTCTTTATAAATTCATTAATTTTTTTTACAACTTCTTGTTTTTCTAAACCTATTTTTTTAATAATTTCTAAATCTAATTGATTTATTTTCATCGCTATTTCTGTTACATTATATTCTTCTTCTTTTACAAAAAATTCTGCTTTATCTAAATTTTTTTTATTTTCCCAACATATTAATGCGATAGATAGTAAACTATTTTCTTTTTCATTTGTTCCACCTGTTTCTGTATCAATAAATAATAGTTTCATTATTTTTCCTCCGATTCTAATATAAGTTTATAGTATAAAGCTACCAAAGTCTCATTTCCACAATAAGCATAGTATCTTTTGTATTTAATGTGAAAAGCTAACCAACTCAAAAAAGCTATTATGCTTAATAAAAAATTTGGTATTTTTTTATTTATGATTTCAGTTAAATAATTATCATTAAATAATATCAAAAAAAAGTTTATAAAAAATATAAAAGATAAAGAACGATATAAAGTATATTTAGCTAAAAAGACTGAACTAAGAGATTTAATAGAGCCTGTGAAAAAAATTCTGTAAATTAAATAATACTAATTTTTAATAGCTTTCTATGATAAAATTAATATCATAGGAGGCTATTTTTTATGGAAAAGAAAAAAAGAAAAGGTATTCAAATGACTGAAGGAAAAAGAAATATCATTGCTCAACTTATTAATGAGTATGACATTCAATCTGCAGAAGATATTCAAGATGCTTTAAAAGATTTACTTGGAGGAACTATTCAAGAAATGCTTCAAGCTGAAATGACTGAACATTTAGGATATGAAGAGTATCAACGTTCTGATAATTCTAACTCTCGTAATGGCAAAAAATCTAAAATTATTCATAGCAAATACGGAGAATCTTTAATTGATGTTCCTCAAGATAGAGATGGATCTTTTGAACCTAGAGTTGTTAGAAAACATCAAAAAGATATATCTGCCATAGATGATAAAATTATCTCTATGTATGCTAAAGGTATGACTACGCGTCAAATATCTGAGCAAATTGAAGACATATATGGATTCGAAGTTAGCGAAGGACTTGTTTCTAATATCACAGATAAGCTTCTTCCACAAATAGAAGAATGGCAACAAAGACCTTTATCTAGGATTTATCCTGTTATTTTTGTTGATGCTATTCATTTTTCTGTTAGAGATAATGGAATAATCAAGAAAAAAGCAGCATATATAATTTTGGGAATAAATGATGAAGGAAAAAAAGAAGTTTTAAGTATAGAAATTGGAGAAAATGAAAGCAGTAAATATTGGTTAGGAGTTTTTAATAATCTTAAAAATAGAGGTGTTAACGATATTTTAATATTATGTGCTGATGGTTTATCTGGAATGAAAGATGCAGTCACTGTTGCTTTTCCAAAGACAGAATATCAACGTTGTATCGTTCATCAAGTGCGTAATACATTAAGATATATTCCTGATAAAGATAAAAAATTATTTGCAAATGATTTAAAAAGTATATACCAAGCTCCATCAGAAAAAATAGCTTTACAAAATTTGGAAAAAGTAACTGAAACTTGGGAAAAAATATATCCAAATTCTATGAAAAGCTGGAATAAAAATTGGGATGTAATAAGTCCTATTTTCAAATTTTCAATGGAAGTTAGAAAAGTAATTTATACAACAAACGCAATAGAAAGTTTAAATAGTGTTTATCGTCGCTTAAATAGTCAAAGAAGTGTATTTCCTAGCGATACAGCTCTATTAAAAGCTCTTTATTTAGCTACATTTGAAGCGACTAAAAAATGGACATCAACTTTAAGAAATTGGGGAAAAATCTATGGGGAACTTCAAATAATGTTTGAAGATCGCTTTTAATAAATAGAGGTTAACTAAATATGAAAAGAACGCTCTCTAAAAGAGAGTGCTCTTGACATAAACTAAAATATATAGTAAAAC
>NZ_JARHZE010000070.1 GCF_029258315.1 Fusobacterium sp.
CTATTGAAAAAGGTTGTAAAATCTATTGTGATACAAATATGATAGTTAATGGTTTGAGTAAAATAATTTTAAAAAAATTTAATTGTACTCCATACTCTCTTGTGTCTGATGAGGAGGTTGCAAAAGAGAGTAAGGAGAGAGGTGTTACCCGTTCAATAGTTGGAATTGAAAAGGCTGGAAAGGATAGAGAAACAAAGATATTTCTTTTAGGGAATGCTCCCACAGCTCTTTTTAGATTAAAAGAGATGATAGAAAATAACGAGATTGAAAAACCAGCTTTAGTAGTTGGAGCTCCTGTTGGGTTTGTAGGAGCAAGTGAATCAAAGGAAGTTTTTAAAGAGTTAAATATTCCCTATATAACTATTGACGGAAGAAAGGGAGGAAGTACTGTAACTGTTTCTATTTTACACGGTATTTTATACCAGTTATATAAAAGAGAGGGATTTTAGGTGAAAAAATTAAAATCTGGATACACAACAGGAAGTTGTGTAGTGGCTGGGACAATGGGAGCTTTAAATTATTTTTTTAGAGATACTATACTAGAAAATATAAAAATAGATTTATTAGATGAAAATAGTTTAGTGATACCGATAAACAGAATAAGAAAGAGAAAAAATTTTTGTACCTGCTCTATAAAAAAATATTCTGGTGATGATCCTGATGTAACCAATGGAATAGCAATTTTTTCTAGAATAAAAATTGTAGATAGTTTTCAGCCGGATAGTAAAAGTTATATATTTGATAATATACAGATAAGATGTGGAAAAGGGATTGGAGTTGTAACTAAAAAAGGGTTACAACAACAGGTTGGAAAGTATGCAATAAATCCTAAACCTTTAGAAATGCTTTTAAAAAATATAAGAAAATTTTTAAGAGAAAATAACATTTCAAAGGATATAAAGATAGAAATAAAAATATATATTCCAGAAGGAAGAGAGATTGCTAAAAAAACTTTTAATGAAAAACTAGGGATTTTAGGTGGAATTTCAATATTAGGAACTACTGGGATATTAAAACCTATGAGTGAGGAGGCTTTAAAAGACTCTTTAAAAATAGAATTAAAATTTTTAAAAGAAAATAGTAAAAAAGATTGGATAATTTTTTCTTTTGGAAATTATGGAAAAAAATATTGTGAGGAGTTGGGACTTGACACAACAAATCTAATAGTGATAAGCAACTATGTTGGTTATATGCTAGACTGTGCTTGTGAACTTGGATATAAGAAAATATTTTTAGTTGGACATATAGGAAAGGCTATAAAAATAGCTGGTGGAATATATAATACTCATAGCAAGGTGGCAGATGCTAGAATAGAGATAATGGTATCAAATGCTTTTGAGATAGGGGAAAAATCTGAGGATATTTTAAAAATTTTACACTCTAATACTGTTGAAGAGGGGTGTGAATATATAAAAAATAAAGAGTTTTTTAATTTGATAGCTGAAAAAGTTTCAAAAAAATCTCAAGAGTATTTAAGAGGTGAAGATATTTGGTGTGAATCCTTAATATTTTCATTTAAAAATAATGTTGGTATGAGTAAAAACTTTATAAAAATGATAGAATCATTATGAGGAGATTATGAAAATAAATGTTATAGGATTGGGGGTTGGGAATCTAGATTATTTTAGTTTGGCTGGGAGAAAAGTTTTAAAAAATTCCGATATAGTTATCGGGGGAGAAAGACAGCTAAAAGATATAGATGAACTCCTTACAGAAAATATAATAAAATATAGATTGAAATCTTTAGAAGAGATGAAAAATTTTATAAATGAAAATTTTGAAAAAAATATTTCAATAATAGTTTCAGGGGATACAGGTTATTATAGCCTTTTATCATATATAAAAAGAAATTTTGAGATGGATCAGATAAAAGTTATACCGGGGTTATCATCTTTTCAATATCTTTTTGGGAAAATCTGTGAAACTTGGGAGGATTATACTCTTTGTAGTGTCCACGGAAGAGAGATTGATATTATAAAAACTTTAAAGGAGAGTAAAAAAGGCTTAGTTTTACTTACAGATAAAAAAAATTCCCCCTATGAGTTAGGGAAATTATTATTTGAAAATAATATAGAAGATGTTGAGATTATAGTTGGAGAGAATCTATCTTATGAAGATGAAAATATCTTTAGTTTTTTTCCAAAAGATTTTTCAAATTATAAAAGAGAGTATTCTTTAAATGTGGTGGTGTTAAAAAAATGCATATAAAAGATAGAGAATTTATAAGAGGGAAAGTTCCTATGACAAAGGAGGAGATAAGAGCTATATCCATAGCAAAGTTAAATCTTCAAGAGAATTCTGTTTTGATAGATGTCGGAGCAGGAACAGGAAGTGTTGGGATAGAGGGAGCTACTTATTTAAAAAAAGGTTTTGTCTATGGGATAGAAAAAAACAGAGATGGTATAGAACTTATAGAAGAAAATCTTGAGAAATTTCAAATAAAAAATTATAAATTAATATTTGGAGTAGCACCAAAGGATCTTAAAGAAATAGAAAAAAACTCTTTTGATAAGATGTTTATAGGTGGATCTTCTGGAAATATGGAAGAGATTATAGATTTTTTTATAGAGTATTCTAAACCAGAGAGTGATTTTGTGATAAATATTATTGCTTTAGAAAGTCTTGGCAATACTTTAGAAATAATAAAAAGAAAAAATTTAAAAGATATAGAAATAGTCAATATTGGAGTTTCAAGAGATAAAAAAATAGGAAATTATACTATGATGATGGGAGAAAATCCAATATATATTATAAGTGGGAGAAAGTAATGAGTAAATTTTATGGAATAGGGGTAGGTGTCGGAGACCCAGAAATGATGACAATAAAGGCTGTAAATATTTTAAAGGAGTTAGATGTTCTTATATTACCTAATGCAGGGAGAGAATTTTCTAGTACAGCTTATGAAATAGTTAAAACTTATTTAAAAAAAGATATAGAACTGATAGATATGGAATTTTCTATGAATCCAAATGTTAGACAAAGAGAGATAGAAAGATTTGAAAATGGTAAAATTGTTGAAAAATATTTGGATAAAAATTTAAATGTAGGATTTATTACAATAGGGGATCCTATGACTTACAGTACCTATATCTATCTTTTAGAAAATATAGATAAAAAATATCAGGTGGAGACAGTTCCAGGGATTTCATCTTTTGTAGATATAGCTTCAAGAATAAATATTCCTCTTGTTGTGGGAAATGAAAATTTAAAAGTTATTGGACTTTATAAAAAATGCGATAAAGATTATATTATAAAAGCTATTGAAGAAAATGATAATTTGGTTGTGATGAAGGCTTCTTTAAAATTTAAAGAATTAAAAGAGGCAATAAAACATACAAATAATGAAAATAATATTGCTTTGGTTTGTGAATCTGGAAAAAAAGAGCAAAAAGTTTTCTTTGATTTAGATGAAATAGATCAAGATAATGTACCATACTTTTCAACTTTAATTTTAAAAAAAGGAGGGATTGAGAAATGGAAAAAGTTTATTTCATAGGGGCTGGACCAGGAGATCCTGAATTGATTACAGTGAAGGGGCAAAGATTGATAAAAGAGGCAGATATTATTATCTATGCTGGATCTTTAGTGCCAAGAGAGGTTATAGATTGTCATAAATCAGGAGCAGAGGTTTATAACAGTGCAAGTATGACATTAGAAGAGGTTACAGATATAACGATAAAAGGAAGTAAAGAAAATAAAAAAGTTGTTAGAGTTCATACTGGAGATCCAAGTATTTTCGGGGCTCACAGAGAACAGATGGATATATTAGAAAAAGAAAATATTGAATTTGAAGTTATTCCGGGGGTAAGTTCATTTCTTGCTTCAGCAGCCTCATTAAAAAAAGAGTTTACCCTACCAGATGTAAGTCAGACTGTTATTTGTACAAGACTTGCAGGAAGAACACCTGTACCAGAAAAAGAATCTTTAGAAAGTTTAGCTTCTCATAGAGCTTCAATGGCGATATTTTTATCAGTTCAAATGATAGATGAGGTTGTAGAAAAATTATTAAAGCATTATCCAATTACAACACCAGTAGCAGTTGTTCAAAGAGCTAGCTGGAAAGATGAAAAAAAAGTTATAGGAACTCTTGAAAATATTTCAGAACTTGTAAAAAAAGAAAATATAACTAAGACAGCTCAGATTTTAGTTGGAGATTTCTTAGGAGATGATTATTCAAAATCAAAATTATATGATAAAACTTTTACTCACGAATATAGACAAGGTAAAAGTGAATAATTATGAAAGATAATAGAATAGCAATTATAACTGTTACAAAAAATGGAGTTGTACTTGCAAAAAAAATAAAAGACAAGGAAGAAAATATTGATATTTATACAATGAAAAAATTTTCAGAAGAGGGATTATTTGAAATAGAAAATTCTTTAGCTGAAACAGTTGGAGATATTTTTAAAAAATATTATGGAATTATTTTTATTACTGCTATAGGGATAGCTGTAAGAGTTATATCTCCATATATTCAGAAAAAAGATATAGACCCTTGTATCTTAGTTGTTGATGAAAATGGAAATTTTATTATTCCAATTTTATCAGGGCACCTAGGTGGTGGAAATGAATTAGCTAGTGAAATAGCTAAAAAAATAAAAGCTCTCCCACTTATTACCACATCTTCTGATATTTCTGGAAAGATAGCAGTTGATACATTAGCTACAAAAATAAATGGAAGATTAAAAGATTTAGAATCAGCCAAAAAAGTTACAAGTCTGATTGTAGCTGGAGAGAAAGTTCAAATAAAAGTTCCCAAAAATATTTCAGATGAAAATCCAAGTGGAGTTATATTAGTTTCTAACAGAGAAAATATAGAAATAACTCAAATTATCCCTAAAAATATAGTTATAGGGATAGGATGTAAAAAAGGAAGTTTGAAGGAAAAAATAATTTTTGCAATAAAGGATATTTTAAAAGAGCTAAATATCTCCTATAAAGCTATAAGAGTTATAGGAACAGTTGATGTAAAAAAAGATGAGATTGGTATAATTGAAAGTGCAAAATATTTTGATGTTCCATTAAAGATAATTCAAAGAGATGAGATAAAAAAAATTCAAGATAGATTTGAAAAATCAGAGTTTGTAGAAAAAACCATAGGAGTTACTTCAGTGTCAGCTCCTTGTAGTGTTTTATCATCAGAAAAAAATGGAAAACTTTTAGTAGAAAAGAAGATATATGAGGGGATAACTCTTTCAGTATTTCAGGAGGGATAAATGGGAAAAATCTATGTGGTAGGACTTGGTCCGGGTAACAAAGAAAATATGACTTTTAAAGCATATGATACATTAAAAAATTCAGATGTCATAATAGGATATAAAACTTATATAGAATTAGTAGAGGAACTTTTTCCAGAGAAAAGATTGATAAAATCTTTTATGAAAAAAGAGGTAGTAAGATGTGAAGAAACATTAAAATTAGCTGAAGAGGGGAATGTAGTTTCTTTAATAAGTTCTGGCGATGCAGGAGTTTATGGAATGGCTGGACTTATGTTGGAAGTTGCAAAAGATAGCGATATAGAAGTAGAAATTATACCAGGGATAACATCAGCAAATGCTTCAGCAAGTCTAGGGGGAGCTCCAATAGTTCACGATAGTGTAAATATTTCTTTAAGCAATCTTTTAACAGATTGGGAACTTATAAAGAAAAGAATAGATCTAGCTTCTCAGGGAGATTTTGTAATTACATTATATAATCCAAAAAGTAATGGAAGACCTGAGCTTATTAATAAAGCTAGAGAGATAATGTTAAAACATAAAAAAGAAACTACTCCAGTATTAATTGCAAGAAATGTTGGTAGAGAAGGAGAAGCGTATACAATAACAGATTTAAAAGATATGTTAAATTATCAAATAGATATGTTTTCTACTGTAATAATAGGTAATTCCAACTCAAAGGTGATAAAAAATAAAATTATAACACCTCGTGGGTACAAAATTAACCCCTAAGTAAAATAATTTTAATGTAATAAAAAAAGAAAAAATAAAAAAATTTTAAACAATTTAAGAAAATTTATAGTCTTATATAATATCTTGAATAATTTTTATTATTTATATCTTTTGAAGGGAGGAACTATGAAAAAAGTAGAATTTGCTGAATTGCTTATGAAAAATGCAAATTTACCAAGCAAAGAAGAAGCAAAAAGACAGGTAGAAGTTTTTGTAGAAACATTGAAAGAGGCTCTAACAACTGAGGAAGTTTTAGTGTTTAGAGGACTAGGAACTTTTGAGAGAAAAACAACAAAAAGAGCCGAAGGAATCAACCCTAGAACAGGGGAACCAATTAAAATTACTCCTAAAAATTACATTAAATTTAAAGTTGGAAAAGATTTATCTGACAGATTAAATGTGAAAGAAGAACCAAAGAAAAAAAGAACTTGCAAGAAAAAAGCTAAATAGTTAATTTAAGAATATAAAACAAGCAGTTTTACACTGCTTGTTTTATTTTTTGAAAAAATTTATTTTCTTTTACAAAATAGCTAAAATATATGATATAATTATCAATAAGAAAATAAGGAGGGTACTATCTTGGGAAAATTAATATATATCAGTGGTGGAGCTCGTTCTGGAAAAAGTGGCTTTGCAGAAAAATATATGGATGAGAAATATGATAAAAAAATATATTTAGCAACAGGAGTTGCTTTTGATGAAGAGATGAGAGATAAAATATCTAAACACAAAAGAAGAAGAGGGAAAAATTGGAAAACAATAGAAAATTATAAAAATCTTCCAACTCTTTTAAAAGGACATATAGAGGGATATGATGCTATACTTTTAGATTGTTTAACTAATATGGTAAGTAACCTAATGATTTTAGATAATGACAGAGATTGGGAAAAAATTACCATGGAAGAATTAAATAAAGTAAAGGAAAGAATGGTAAAAGATGTCAATGAGATTTTAGATTTTGTTGAGGAAAATAATATTGATATGGTAGTAGTATCTAATGAACTTGGAATGGGGTTAGTTCCAGATAATTATTTAGGTAGATATTTTAGAGAGATAGCTGGAAAAATAAATCAAATTGCAGCTAAAAAATCAGAAGAAGCATACTTTGTAGTTTCTGGAATACCAATGAGATTAAAATAATTTATAAGAAGGAGTTTTTATGAACGGTTTAGTTTTACTTTTTAAATTTATGACAAGATTACCAATTCCTATGGAGCCTAAATTTGATTCTGAGGAAATGGGAAAAAGTATGAAGTTTTTTCCAGTTATAGGAATGGTTATAGGGATAATATTATATCTATTTTATATTTTACTTGGAAGATTTATCCACTCTCCATATATTTTAGCAGGAACTTTAGTTTTAATAGAGATAGCTATAACAGGAGCTATGCATCTTGATGGACTTTCAGATACATTTGATGGAATTTTTAGTTATAGAAGTAAACAAAAAATGCTAGAAATTATGAAAGATTCTAGAATAGGTGCTAACGGAGCGATAGCTCTTATAATGTATTTTATATTGAAAGTTTTACTTCTTGCAGGGATTGAAACAGAGTATGCATTTGATTTAGGGAATATATTTAGTGGAAATTTTCAAATGAGAGGAATGGGACTGGCTCTATTAATTATGCCAGTAATAGCAAGAGCTAATAGTGTTTTAAACTGTGGATTAGTTCAATATGCAAAAGCATCTGGTAGTGCAAAAGATTTAGTTGATCAAACGGATAGAAAAGCTGTAATACTTAGTATCTTTATATCTTTAATCTACTGTTTAGTGGTACAAGTTTTATTATTTAGAAGTTATAATCCTATTTATATAGTTAATATAGTTTTTGTAACCCATGTTTTAGGAGCTTATTTTGCAAAATTAATGGAAAGAAAAATAGGTGGAATTACAGGAGATACATTGGGAGCTGTATTAGAACTATCTCAAATAGTTGTATTATTTGGAGTTTATATATCTTTAGGAGTAAGATAATGAAAAAAATAATTTTAGTTAGACACGGAGAAACCACAATGAATTTAGAAAAACTTTATTATGGTTTTTTAGATCCTGATCTAACAAAAAAGGGTATAGAACAAGTAAAGTCAGCAAGAAAAATTTTAGAAAAATTTGATTATGATGAGATATATTCCAGTGATCTTATAAGAGCTTACAAAACAGCAGAGCTAATAAATTATAAAAATTTAGAGATAAAAACTTCAAAAGAGATAAGAGAGTTAAATTTTGGAATTTTTGAAGGGTATACTTATGAGGAGCTACAAAAAAAATATCCTAAAGAATTAAAAATTTCTCAAGAAAACTGGAAAACTTATAATTTTGAAAATGGGGAAAGCCCATATGATTTACAAAAAAGAGTAGTGAAATTTATAGAAAATCTTCCTGATGGAAAAACTTATTTAATAGGAACCCATTGGGGAGTTATATGTACACTTCTTAGTTATTATTTTTCAACAGGGCTAGAAAGTTACTGGAAGTATAAAATTGAAAATGGAAGTGTAACAATTATTGAATTTAAAGAAAACTATCCTTTATTGAGTGGATTAAATTTGAAAGGGGTTTAGCTTAATGAAGAGATTACAAGAAAGTTTAAGAGATATAACTTTTTTGAATAAAAATTCAAAAAGAGAGTGTAAAGAAAAATTAGATAGTAAAATGAAACCTGTGGGAAGTCTTGGGGTTTTGGAAGAGATAGCTGAACAGTTAGCTGGAATATTACCACATATGATAAAAAGAGTTAAAAGAAAAGGTTGTCATATTGTAGCAGTAGCTGATAATGGTGTGGCAGAAGAGGAGAACGTATCTCCTTGCCCTCTTGAATATACAAGACTTGTTGCAGAAGAAATGGTAAGTGGTTTTGCTCCAATAGGGATATTTTGCAGAAACTTAAATGTTGACTTAAAAGTTATTGATGTTGGAATGAAAAGAAGTATTCCAAGAGATTATCCAAATTTTTTTATTTCAAAAGTTGCAAATGGAAGTAAAAATTTTAGAAAAGAACCAGCATTAAGTTTAAATGAAGTTATAGATACAATAGAAAATGGAATATTTACAATAGAAGAGTTGGAAGAGGACTATGATGTTTTTTCCACAGGAGAAATGGGGATAGGAAACACAACAACATCTTCAGCAGTTCTTTATTCTCTTACAAGATGCAGCTTAGAAGAGGCTGTTGGAAGAGGATCAGGAGCAAATGATGAAACCTTTAATACTAAGAAAAAAATAATATTTGAAAGTTGTATAAAATACAATACTTTTCAAATGGGACCAATAGAGGTTCTTTCTTGTGTTGGAGGATTGGATATAGCCTTTTTAGTTGGATTGTATATAGGGGCTGCAAAATGTAGAAAACTTATATTAGTAGATGGATTTATATCAGCAGTAGCAGCACTGGTTGCTTGTAGATTAAATCCAATTATAAAAAATTATATTCTTGTGACACATTTAAGTGAAGAACCGGGAATGAAAATGATATTAAAAGAATTAGGAAAAGAATCATTTTTAAATTTAAAAATGAGATTGGGAGAGGGAACAGGTGCTGTTTTTGCCTATCCAATGATTTGGTCAGCAGTAGATATTTGTGAGGAAATGAAAACTCCAAAAGAGGTTTACGGAATGTTTTTTGATAAATAATTTAGGAGACAAGTATGGAAGAGGACAAATTAAAAAATAATCGTGAAGGACATAGAAAAAGATTACAAGAGAGATATCTGTCTTGTGGATATAAGAGTTTGGCTGATTATGAAATAATAGAATTTTTACTTTTTCCAATAATACCTAGAAGAGATACAAAAGCATTAGCAAAGGAACTGCTTGAAAAATTTTCTACAATAGAAGGAATTTTTGAGGCAGATCCAAAAGAATTAAAAAAAGTAAAAGGGTTGGGAGATGTATCGACAACCTATTTAAAATTTATAGGAGATTTATTCTCATATTATTATGAAGATAAAGTTTTAAATGATAAAGAAAATAACAGAATATCAATAAGAAGTAAAAATCAACTTCTTAATTATTTAAGAAAAAATATAGGAATTTCAAAAATAGAGGAATTTAAGGTGATTTTTTTAAACTCTAATAATGAGGTCTTGGGGGTAGAAACACTGTTCCAAGGGACAATAGATAAAAGTGCTGTTTATCCGAGAAAAATTTTGGAAAGAGTGATGTTTTATAATGCCAGATCTATTATATTTGCTCATAATCACCCATCGGGAAATACAAACCCATCTTCTAAAGATATAGAGATAACAAAGATGATGAAAGAGTTTTTTAAAATGGTAGATGTTTCAGTACTTGATCATATAATAATATCAAGGGATTCCTATTTTAGTTTTTTAGAAGAGGGAATAATATAAAAAAAGAGGGGGGTCTATGGAAGACATAAAAAAATTAGAACAAACTAATGAAGAATTAGTTAAAATAGAAGAAATAAAAGAAGAAAAAGTAGAAAAAATTGTAGAATTTATAGATGAAGAAAAAGAGGAAAAAGAAGAGGTTGTAGAGGAAAAATTTTATACAGTTGTAGGAGTAATATTTGAGATAACTAAAAAAAGATATTATTTTGAGGTTGTAAATAAAGATGAGGTTTATAGAAAAGGTGATAAGGTAATAGTAGATACAATAAGAGGACAGGAGATAGGTGTTATATACAACACACCAATAACTCTTTCTGAAAAATATTTAGTTTTACCACTTAAGCCAGTTATAAAAAAAGCTAGTGCTGAAGAGGTAAAAAGATATGATGAATTAAGAAAAGAAGCTAAAGAAGCTTACAGAGTTTGTAAAGAAAAGATAACTGAACATAAATTACCAATGAAACTTATAAATACAGAATTTACTTTTGATAAAACAAAATTAATTTTTTATTTTACAGCAGAGGGAAGAATAGACTTTAGAGATTTAGTAAAAGATCTAGCAAACATTTTTAGACTTAGAATAGAATTACGTCAGATAGGTGTAAGAGATGAGGCTAGAATTTTGGGAGATATTGGGGTTTGTGGAAAAGAACTTTGTTGTAGAACTTTTATAAATAAATTTAACTCTGTATCTATAAAAATGGCAAGAGATCAAGGGCTTGTTATCAATCCTGCAAAGATTTCTGGAGTTTGTGGAAGATTACTTTGTTGTATAAATTATGAGTATCATCAATATGAAGAAGCTCTAAGAATGTTCCCAGCTGTTAATCAGTTGGTAAAAACTGAAAAAGGTGAAGGAAAAGTTACAAGTATTAGCCCACTTAACGGATTTTTATATGTAGATTTACCAAATCTAGGAATAACTAAGTTTGATATTTCAGAAATTAAATTCAATAGAAAAGAAGCTAAGAAATTGAAGAATGAAACACCAATAGTTTCAGAAGATGGAACAAATTTAGATATTTTAGAAAAAGAGTAGTTCTATGGAAGATAAAATAAATATAACAACATTTAATGATGATATAAAGATGTATCAATTGATAGATGGATTTCGTTTTTCTGTTGATCCAATTATCTTAGTTAATTTTTTTGAGGGAAATCCTCAAAAAAAAATATTAGATATTGGGAGTGGAACAGGGATAATTCCTATATTACTAGCTAAAAGAAAAAATATGAAAAATATTTTTGGGATAGAGATTCAAAAAGAGAGTTTTGAAATTTTTAAAAAAAATATAGAAGAAAATAGTTTAACGGAGATAATAAAACCTATTTTAGGCGATGTAAAAAACTATAAAGAATCTAATTTCTTTGATTATATAATTTCTAATCCTCCATATATGATTTTAGATGGGAAAAAAATTTCAGAGAATGAAAATAAAAAAATTTCTCGCCACGAGATAAGTTTAAATTTAGAAGAACTGATAAAAAATGCCAAGAGATTATTAAAACCTCAAGGAGAATTTTTTATGGTTCATAGAAGTTATAGATTACCAGAGATCGTAATTGAATTAGAAAAAAATAAGTTTTCTTTAAAAAGGATACAATTTGTTTACTTCAATAGAGAAAAAAATTCTAATCTTATATTGATCCAAGCATCAAAAGGTAAAAAAAATAAGTTAGAAATATTACCACCCCTTTATTTAGAGGAGGAAGGTTATTAAAAAATAAATATTGACAAATTTACTAAAGTATATTATAATACACTGTAACCATCAAGAGAGACGGAGGGAATGGCCCTGAGATGTCTCAGCAACCTACTTTTTGTGTGGTGCTAATTCCAGTAAGATGGGGATTATGTTTGTTAAAAGTAAATCCCTTTCAGATGAAAGGGATTTTTTATTTAAATTATTGTTTTGTATTTTTATAGGAGGAGAAATGGAAGATTTAGTATATTTTACATCTGAGTGCGTATCACCTGGACATCCAGATAAGGTAGCAGATCAAATATCAGATGCAGTTTTAGACGCTTGTTTAAAGGATGACCCTAATTCAAGAGTTGCTTGTGAGGTATTTTGTACAACAGGACAAGTTATAGTTGGAGGAGAAATAACAACTAGAACTTATATAGATATTCAAGATATAGTAAGAAAAAAAATATATGAAATAGGATATAGACCAGGAATGGGATTTGATGATAGTTGTGGAGTGTTTAACTCTATTCACTCTCAATCTCCAGATATTGCTATGGGTGTTGATGTTGGAGGAGCTGGTGACCAAGGAATTATGTTCGGAGGAGCTGTAAAAGAAACTCCAGAATTAATGCCACTTGCTTTAGTTCTTGCAAGAGAGATTTTAAAATTATTAGTTGATTTAAGAAAAGAAGGAGTACTTTCTTGGGCTAGACCAGATGCAAAATCTCAAGTAACTCTTGCTTATGACAGAGAAGGAAATATAAAATTTGTTGACACAATAGTTGTATCAGTTCAACATAATCAATTTGTTACTCAAGAACAAATTCACCACGATGTAAAAGAATTAGTAATAAAACCAGTTTTAGAAAAATATAACTTAAACTTTGATGATATCAAAAAAATATTTATAAACCCAACAGGAAAATTTGAAATAGGTGGACCTCATGGAGATACTGGATTAACAGGAAGAAAAATTATAGTAGATACTTATGGTGGATATTTCAGACACGGTGGGGGAGCTTTCTCTGGAAAAGACCCTTCTAAAGTAGATAGATCTGCTGCTTATGCTGCAAGATGGGTAGCTAAAAATATAGTTGCTGCTGATTTAGCTGATAAATGTGAAGTTCAATTATCTTATGCAATTGGAGTGGCTGAACCAACATCTATAAAAATTGATACTTTTGGAACTGGAAAAGTAGATGAAATAGAATTAGCTAAAGGTGTTTCTGAATTATTTGATCTAACTCCTAGAGGAATAGAAAGAGATTTAAGATTAAGAAGTTGTGAGTTTAGATATCAAGATCTAGCAGCTTTTGGACATATAGGAAGAACAGATATTTCTTTACCTTGGGAAGAATTAAGTAAAGTTGAAGAATTAAAAAAATATTTCAATAAATAATAAAATATAAAAGAGCTATTATAATTAATGGTTATACAAAGTATAAACTGTTGATTGTAGCTCTTTTTTTTTATAAAATAAAAAAGAAGCATAAACTGATTGGTAATTTATAACTTCTTTTTTTATATTTGAAATATTCTTAGAGATTTTTATTTTAATGAAACTTTTAAAACACTTTCATTTTTAGTTATCTCAGAAAGTAGATCAAGAGAATTAAATTGTTTAGGAACTATTAAAGTAAAAACTATTGTCTTATCCTCTTCGTCCTTTTCCATATTTTTTATTATGATATTTTTATCTTTTAAAACATCATAAATTTTAATGGAATCATTTCCAAGTAAACTATTTTGTAAAAATTGAATTTTTAAATATGTTATACACTTTTTATCAATAACAGATTCTTCAAATTTTTTTAAGGTAACTAAAACAACAATTATAGCAATTCCTGCTGGAATAGCTAAAGAATAGAATCCCCAACCAATACTTAGTCCAAGACAACCAGTGGCCCAAATAGAAGCAGCAGTAGTTAAACCACCAACTGTTCCTCTTTTGTCTCTCATTATTGTACCAGCTCCTAAAAATCCTATTCCGCTGACAACTTGAGCACCGATTCTTCCTAGATCTGTTTTTATTACTTGACCAACATCAGGATAATTTATTGCAAAATTTGTTATATTTACTCTTAATTGATCTTGAATTATAGAAACTATACAGGCTCCAAGACAAACTAATATATGAGTTCTAAATCCAGCTGGAGAAGTTCTGTTATGTACTCCTCTTTCATATCCAATAGCTCCCCCTATAAGTATCGCAATAAAAATTCTTAGTAAAATTTCCCAATTTGTTAAAGATAAAGAAAAAACATCATTCATAAGTCCTCCTATATTTTAAACAAAAAAGAGCTAATTATAAGATGAAAAAAGCTCATAAATCTTGCTTTAATATTAAATT
>NZ_JARHZE010000082.1 GCF_029258315.1 Fusobacterium sp.
AAACATCAACTTTGATAAATATAGGAAGATGATCAGATACCTCTTCTCTAGATTTTTTATAATTTCCATTAGTAAAATCTAAAGCACCACTTTGTCCTAAAAATTCAGAAGTATATTTTGAAATAAAAATATTATCATATTGATTAGCAAGTCCCTTTGAACCGATAGTAGTTTTTAAGTTGGGAGAGATACAGTAACTTATACTGTCTTTGTGAGATAGAAGATTTTTAAATCCATTATCTCTAACTGAAAGATTAAAATCTCCACCAATTATAATATCATTTTCTTTTTTATCTAAATTTTGGAAATAATCATATACTTTAGGAAGAGCCATAGCCTCAGCAACTCTTAAACTTTTTTTATCTCCATAAATAGAATGTAAAAGAACAAATGTAAAATCCATATTTCCTATTTTGAAATCAGCTCCATAAGGTTCTCTTATAAAATCATTATTTTTATCTTTAAAATATCCACGAGATTTTAAAAATTGAACCTTATTAGTTTTAAAAACAAAAGCGTAGTATTCCTTATATTTTTTTGTTCCAACAGGATAAGAACTGATATGGTAGTCCCAATCAACTCCTGTTGTTTTTTCAAGAGAATCAACTACTTTTTGTACTCCATTTTCAGAAAATACTTCAATTAAACCAACAATATCAAAAGGAGCTAAAACTTCTCCAACTTTTTGATAATCTTTTTTATTGGCACCCAATCTTAAGATATTAAATGAAGATATATATCCGGTATTCTCTACAGCAAAAGATATAAGATTAAAGAGCATAAAAAAACTTAATATTAATTTTTTCATAAAAACATCTCCAGAATTAATAATTTTCAGGGAACATAATTCTTTCAACACCTTCGATGATTATATGAAGAATCATCATATGTATCTCTTGAACTCTGTCAGAAGTTTCTCCAGGAATAATAAATTCAAAGTCACAAACTCCTTTTAGTTTTCCCCCATCTTTTCCAAGTAATCCAACAGTTTTCATACCTAAAGATTTAGCAACTTCAACTGCTTTTATTACATTTGGAGAGTTTCCACTAGTAGATATTCCTATAAAAATATCTCCCTCTTTTCCAAAAGCCTCGACACCTTTTGAAAAAATATAATCAAAACCATAGTCATTTCCAACACAAGTGATATGAGAAGACTCAGATATAGCAATAGCTGGTAAAGCTCTTCTCTCTTTTCTAAATCTTCCAGTAAATTCCTCTGCAAAGTGTAAAGCATCACAGTTGCTTCCACCATTTCCACAGATTAAAACTTTATTTCCTAAAGAAAAAGCTTTAGCTAATTCTTCAGCAACCCTCTCAGTTGTTTTTTCCCTTTCTTCTTTTATTATAAAATCTTTTAATAGATTAAATTCAGTTTTGTAAGAGTCTATAAGATTCATACGACCTCCTTTATTTTAGTAATTTATAATTAGATATAAAGTTTAAGAATTTTATAATAGGAACTAAAGTATTTTTATCTTTTGTAACAATTACTTGATATCCATCTTTAACTTCTGTAATCTCTTCGATAACTTTAAATTCACCATTTTTAATTTCTTTGTCAATAGCATACAATGGCAAGATAACATTTGCAAGCTTATTTTTTACCATTCCTTTTATTATTTGTAAACTACCTTGAACGGTGATTCTGTTATCAAAATTAATTTGATATTTTTCTTCAAGGAAGTTAATAGCTTTTAAGTTGTTAGGAACATTGTTTCTACTGATTAAAGGATGGTCAGCAACATTGGTAATATTTATATTTTCACTGCTAGTTACCAAATAATAAGGAACTTTTTCAACAGTGATAATATCAAGGTTAGTATCAACGATATGTTCTTCATCAACTAAAGCTATATCTATTCCACCCTCTTTTAAAGTTTTTAATAGAGTTGGTTTATCAGAGATTTGTATCTCATACTCAATCTCAGGATATTCTTCACTAAACTCTTTCATTAATTTTGGAAGTAGTGGATCTCCTATAATTGAAGTAGAACCAATTATAATTTTAGCCTTTCCAAGTTTAATGATTCTATTGATTTCTTTTTCCGCCCTTTGAACTTTATTAAAAATATCTTCAGCCATTCTAAATAAAGCCTCACCAGTATAAGTTAGTCTTATTTTTTTAGAACTTCTATCAAATAATTTTGCATTTAAAAGCTCTTCAAACTTTTTAATTTGAATAGAAACTGCAGACTGATTAATGTACAATTTTGTAGCTGCCTTTGTAAAACTTTTTTCTTTAGCAACTTCATAAAATATTTTTAGATAATGTAAATCCATTTTTCCCCCTAATATATTGAAAACTATATATTAAATTTTCTCTTACAATATATTCTATCATATAAATTATATATTTCATATATATTTTTTTTAAAATTTAAGATTTTTTATAGAATATTGTTTTATTTAGATTAATTTTGATAAAAAACTTGTTATAAAATAAAAAGAGCAATCAATTTTGATCGCTCTTAAAATTGATTATTTATTTAAACAAAGCTCTTTAAATTTAGGGAGAGTCAAGCACCAATCACAGAATGCTCCCCAGTCTTCCTTAAGTTTATGATGTCTTCTTTGGTTGTATATAGTTTTTAATTGAAGATAATTTGTAGTAACTCTCATTGTTTGTTCAAGACCTAATGGAGCATTTGATATTATTTTCATAAATACTTCGTATTTTGTATAAGTTTTATCGTTTATAGTTTTTGTTTCTTCCCCCTCTTCAAAAGAGTTATAAATATCAACCCATTTTTGAAGATTTTCTATAACAATATCATCAACATATTTATTACAAGTTTCTTTTAAATTCATTTTAGTTATTCTATGCATTTTTGAAGTTGAACTTACAATGTCAGCAAAGTGGTATCTTTGAAATTGAGGAGTCCAATAATTAGGATAAGTAATATCAAATTGAACTGTAATTCCTTTTAGGAAACAATCGTGTCCACTAGCAGGTATTGCATTTCCAAGTCTTTCAATTCTTTTTATATCTCTTTCAGAAAGTTCACAAATATCATCGTCATAAACAGGAATATTTCCACTAAGCATAGGATAACCACTGGCTTTTGCACTTTCTTCTAATCCATACACCCTCACATTAAATATATTTAACATTAAATTTATACCTCCAAAATATTTTTATACTATTATATCACTGTATCAATAAAAAAGTAAAATTATTTTAATTATAAAATTTAAGAAGAAAGAAAAAATATGATATAATGTAGTAGAAAATAAAATTTTAATAAGGAGGGTGTAGCAATACACAAAAATTATGGATTATAAAATAGATTTACATGTACATAGTAATACAAATCCACATGCTTTTAGTACCATAGAAGAAAATGTAACCTATGCTGCTGAAAGAGGGATGAAAGTGATAGCAATTACAAATCACGGACCAGCATTACTAGATACTCCTCACTGGTGGCAACTTTTAAATATAAGAATACTTCCAAAAGTAATAAAAGGGGTAAGAGTTTTAAAAGGTGTAGAAACAAATATAGTTGGAGAAAATGGAGAATTTGATATAAACCAAACTATATATCAAAATCTTGATATTATTCTTTGTGGTTTCCACGGAACAAAAGAATATCACAAATATCAGCCAATAGAAAAAAATACAAGGGCTGCAGTAAATATGATAAAAACTCAAAAAATAGATATTTTGGTTCATCCAGGAAATAAAGAGTTTCCTATTGATTTTGAAGCTGTTGTAAAAGCTGCTAAAGAAAATAATGTAGCTTTAGAAATAAATAATAGCTCTTTAGGTGGAACAAGAGCTGGATCATATGAAAGATGTAGTGAGATAGCAAGACTTGCAAAACAATACGGTTGCTATATAACAGTAAACACAGACTCTCACTATTGCCGTTTAATTGGACATACTGATTTAGCTAGAAAAATAGTTGAAGAGGTTGGATATCCTGAAGAATTAATAATAAATAGTTCAGAAGAAAGACTTGAAAAGTTTTTAGAAATGAGAAGAGGACTTAGACCAAAGGAGATAAAAGATACATATATAGATGATAACTTTAAATATTAAGGTGAAATCTTGAAGATTTTTATAAAAAATGATATAATCTTTTATAAAAATTTTTTATGAAGAAAATCATAGGAGGTTAAATGAAAAACAATAGAGTTTGTCAATTATTAGGGATAAAATATCCTATATTCCAAGGAGCGATGGCATGGATAGCTGACGGAAATTTAGCGGGAAGCGTATCTAAAGCTGGGGGATTAGGAATAATCGCTGGTGGAGGTATGCCAGTAGAAATCCTTCGTCAAGAAATAAAAAAAGCTAAAGAAATAACAGAAAATCCATTTGGTGTAAATTTAATGTTAATGATGCCAAATATAGAAGAGCAAATAGATGTATGTATAGAAGAGGGAGTAAAAGTAGTAACTACTGGAGCTGGAAACCCTGGAGTATATATGGAAAAATTAAAAGGAGCAGGGATAAAAGTTATACCAGTTGTTTCTTCAGTAGCTTTAGCTAAAAGAATGGAAAAAATAGGTGCAGATGCAGTGGTAGCTGAAGGATTAGAGGCTGGAGGACATATAGGAGAAATTACAACAATGGCTCTTACTCCACAAATAGCTGAAGCTGTTTCTATTCCAGTAATCTTAGCTGGAGGAATTGGTGGAGGAAAACAATTCTTAGCAGCTTTTGCTTTAGGAGCAGAGGGAGTTCAAGTTGGAACTAAATTTATAGTGGCAGATGAATGTACAGTTCATGAAAATTATAAAGATGCTATAATAAAAGCTAAAGACAGATCAACAGTGGCAACTGGAAGTTATACAGGACACCCTGTAAGAGTAATAGAAAATAAACTTGCAAAAGAGTTATTAGAAATGGAAAAACATGGAGCAAGTGTTGAAGAGTTAGAAGCTAAAGGAACAGGAAAATTAAGACTTGCAGCTGTTGACGGAGATGTAAAAGAGGGAAGTGTTATGGCTGGACAAGTTGCTGCAATGGTAACTAAGAGAGAAACTGCCCTAGAAATTATAGAGGGACTTATGAAAGATTTAGAGGTTGAAAGAGAAAGACTTTCTAAATATTTTGAAGATGTAAAATAAAAATTTGAACTATCTTTATTATTTTTTAATAAAGATAGTTTTTTTTATAATAATAAAGTGATATAATGTGTCTAATAAGATTTTTTAAAGGAGACAATAAAATGAATACAGTTGAAATGGCAAGAAAATTATTTGACTCAGAAATAGAAGAATTAATAAAAGTTAGGGATAAGATTAATGATAGTATAGAAAATATAGTTGAATTAATATTAAACTCAAAGGGAAAAGTAGTTATAACAGGAATTGGAAAATCTGGGCTTATTGGGAAAAAAATAGCTGCTACTTTAGCTTCAACAGGAACTCATGCAATTTTTATGAATTCTGCTGAAGGATTACACGGAGATTTGGGAATGATCTGTGAAGGAGATGTAGTTATTGCAATTTCAAATAGTGGAAATAGTGAAGAGGTTTTATCATTGATACCTTCTATAAAAAAAATAGGAGCAACTCTTATAGCTATGACTGGAAATGAAAAATCTCCTTTAGGAAGAGAGGCTAAATATATATTAAATATTGGAATTGAAAAAGAGGGATGCCCATTGAATTTAGCACCAATGTCATCTTCGACTTCAACTCTTGTAATGGGAGATGCTTTAGCAGCAATATTAATAGAAAAAAGAAACTTTAAGCCAGAAAATTTTGCAGTTTACCACCCAGGAGGAACTTTAGGAAGAAGACTTCTTATGAAGGTGAGAGATGTTATGCATAAGGGAGAAAGTTTACCTTTAGTAGAAGATAAGGCTTCAGTTGATGAACTTATACTAAAAATGACTAAGAAAAGACTTGGAGCAGTTTGTGTAATGAATGATAAAAATAGAATGGTAGGAATTATTACAGAGGGAGATTTAAGAAGAGCTTTGGCTAAGAAAGAAGAGTTTTTTAAATTAAAAGCTGAAGATATAATGACAAAAAATTTCACTTATGCTAAAGAAGATATAATGGCGATAGAGGCTCTTGATATAATGGAAAATAGAGAAAGTCAAATTTCAGTTCTTCCAGTTATGAAAGATGATGAGTTAGTTGGAATAGTAAGAGTACACGATTTATTAAATGTAGTTGGTAGATAGTTTGAATAAAAAATAATTTTGATTTAAAAATAAAAATAGAGTAAAATATTTTTGCCGACAAAAATATACGGACTCTTATTTTATTGACAAAGAATAAAAAATTTAGTATAATATTCTAGAAATAGACAAATTAAAAATTAAGGAGTGATTATAATTATGGTAACAAGAGATAGTAATATATTAGAAGTTGCAAGAAAATATCCAGTAGTAGGAATGGTATTTAGAAAATATGGTTTAGGATGTATTGGTTGTATGGTAGCAGCTGGAGAAACTTTAGGAGAAGGAATTGAATCTCACGGTTTAAATGCTGATATCGTAATAGATGAAATAAACAGATTAATAGCTGAAGAAGAAGCTAACCAAGCAAAATAATAATTAACTTATAAAAGTTTAGGTCACGGTAATTCGTGACCTTTTTATTTTGGGGAAAAACTTAATTTCTTTGCTTGACAAAAAAATCAAAATATATTATCATATGATGTAAAATTTTTTAGAAGTTTTTTAGCAACTGTATAAGCCTATAATATGGTTAGGCGTTTCTACATACAACCGTAAATTGTATACTATGGCCTGCAAATAATTTTTTATCAATTGGGCCTGATTTTCAGGCCTTTTATATTTTTAAATTTTATTAGGAGGAAAATTATGGAAAAGTTTTTCAAATTAAAAGAGAAGAACACAACTGTAAAACAAGAGATCATTGCAGGGATCACAACTTTCTTAACTATGGCGTACATAGTTTTTGTTAACCCATCTATTTTATCAGCAACTAAAATGGATGCAGGAGCATTAATAACTGCTACTTGTCTTTCAGCAGTAATAGGAACAGGACTTACAGGTCTTTGGGTTAATGCACCATTTGCTATGGCACCAGGAATGGGACTTAATGCATTTTTTGCTTTTACTTTAGTTAAAGGAATGGGAGCAACTTGGGAAGAGGCTTTAGGGGTAGTTTTCTTATCAGGTGTGGTATTTGTTATTTTAACAATTACAGGAGTTAGAAAAGCTCTTATTATGGCAATTCCTATTGAATTAAGACTTGCTACTGGAGCAGGAATAGGATTATTTATAGCATTTTTAGGAATGCAGTCTATGGGATTAATAGTTGACAATCCAGCTACTTTAGTTGGACTTGGAACAATTACAAAACCTGTGGCTATTTCTTTAATAGGTCTTATAGTTATGGCTTTTCTTGAAGTTAGAAAAACAAAAGGTGGAATTCTTTTAGGTATAGTAATAACAACTATATTAGGTATTTTTATGGGAGAGATAGAAATGCCAAAAGCTATCGTTTCTATGCCACCAAGTATTGCACCAATTGCATTTAAACTAGATATATTAGGAGCTTTAAAACCAGCTTTATTAGGTTCAATATTATCATTCTTATTTGTTGATTTATTTGACTCTTTAGGAACTATCTTAGCTTGTGCTAACGAAGCAGGTCTTATAGACAAAGATGGTAAAGTTGATAAAATAGACAAGATATTAGAAGTTGACGCAGCTTCTACAATGATAGGATCTTTAATAGGAACATCAACTGTTACAACTTTCGTTGAATCAGCATCAGGAATAGCAGCTGGAGGAAGAACAGGATTAACTTCATTAACAACAGCTTTCTGTTTCTTATTAGCTTTATTCTTCTCACCAATAATAGGTTCTGTACCAGTTTATGCAACAGCACCAGCACTTGTTATAGTTGGAGTTTATATGTTTAAAAATCTTTTAGATATCAACTTAAGAGATTTAGAAACTGCAATTCCTTGTTTCTTAACAATAGCTATGATGCCTTTAACTTACAGTATCTCTTTAGGATTAGCATTTGGATTTGTATCATATGTTTTAATCAAAATATTTGTAGGAAAAGCAAGACAAGTTAATATAATTTTATGGATAGTTGCTATATTCTCTTTCTTAGAAATTACAGGACTAATGAAAACAGTTATAGCTAATTTATTCTAGCATAAATTAAAAAAATATTATATAATATATAGTGTAGATTTCTCGGTATAGAAAGCTACACTATATTTTTTTATAAAAAGGAGGAGGTAAAAAATACCTGGTAAATATGCTTGAAAATCTTTTAGTTTCATTAAATGTTGTTTTTCCTATCTTTGTTATGCTCACGATAGGAGTTTATGTAAGAAGAAAAAATCTGGTAACAGATCAATCTCTATCTGTTATGAATAAATTAGTTTTTAGGATATTTATGAGTTCCTTACTTTTTATAAATATCTCTAATATGGATATAAAATCAGTTTTAGATATAAAAAATTTAAAACTTATGGGTGTTATTTGGGGATGTTTATTTATAATAACAATACTTTCTTATTTTTTATTTGAAAAAACAATGCAAGATAGAAATAAGATACCAGTAATGATACAAGGGGCATATAGAGCAAATTTAGCTTTATTTGGAATTCCGATGGCGATGTCTTTGTATGGAGATAAGGGACTGGGAGTTATGTCTTTGGTAAGTGCAGGAGCAATTCCACTGACAAATATGATGGCTGTAAGTTTATTGGAAGGTTATGCAACTAAGACGGTAAATTTTAAAAAAGTTTTTATTTCAATATTAAAAAATCCTTTGATAATTTGTAGTACATTGGCATTAGTAGTGGTTTTTTTAGATATAAGAATACCAAAACTTATAAAAAATCCAATAGTGAGTTTGGGGCAGGTAGCTACTCCGCTATCTTTTGTAGTTTTGGGTGCAACTTTAAAATTTGATAGTTTAGTTAAAAATTTAAAACTAAGTATGGTAGCAAATGTAATAAAATTAGTAATACTGCCAATGATAGCTATAACTATTGGAATCAAATTGGGATTTAAGAACGAATATCTATTGGGAATATTAGGGGCAACTGGAGCACCAGGAGCAGTTTCATCTTTCATTATGGTTAAGGAGATAGGAGGAGACGAAAATTTAGCAGCAGAGTTAGTTGTTTCATCAACTCTTTTATCAATACTAACTTTATTTGTATGGATATTTATGTTAAAAACTTTTGGTTATTTATAAAAAGCAAGGAAAAGGTATGAGAGATATAGAAAAAACAGATGAAGAGATAGAGTTACAAATGGAAAAAGCTATTGATAAAATTCCGTGGGAAATAAAAAAAATAAAGATTATATTAAGTATAGTAAAAACAATTAGAAAAATAAAAGGATTTTTTAAAATTTAATGGAGGAAATATGGAGAAAAAAGTAGAAAAAATAGTAAGAAAAATAGATGAAGAATTTAAAAAAAGAGGGTTTGAAATAACTGAAGATTTAGAAGAGTTAGTAGAAACTACTGAAAGTGTAGCTAAGGCATTAGAAAATACAAATTTTAATAATATAGAGATATTCCAAGTTGACGAAGAAAATGCAATTGGATTTACTTTAGCTGAAATGCAAATAAATTTCTTTATCGAATATGGTGAAGATGAAGAAGGTCCTTGGTATGAGGCATCAGCAGAAATAATAAATTTCTAAAACAGTATCAATAAAAAACAAAAAAGACTTTGATAATATAGTTATCAAGGTCTTTTTCTATTATAAAAATATTATTTGACTTGAAAAAAGTAAAATAATATAATGTATAAAGTGTTTTAAATTAAAAAAAGGGGGAGATTAACCTTGTTTATTCAGCTTTTAATTTTATTATCAATCAATTTTTTAGGAATATTGATTCAAAAAACTTTTAATTTACCTTTGCCTGGAACAATAATAGGTATGTTAATTTTATTTATATTACTTTATAAAAAGATTCTTACAGAGAAGACTATTGGAAATGTTTGTGACTTTTTTATAAAAATAATGGTTCTTTTATTTTTACCACCAATTGTTGATTTGATTGAAAATTTTGATCTTTTAAGAGTGGGATTTTTAAAGATAATTTTTCTTTTGGTTGTAACCACAGCTATAACTATGGTGGTTACAGGAAAAACAGTGGAGTATCTAATAAGAATGAAAGAGGGTAAAAGATAATGAGTATAGAAATATTAAACAATCCACTTTTTGGATTAATACTTACAATTTTAAGTTTTAACATAGGATTATTTATTTTTGAAAAATCTAAAAAGTTTTCATTATTAAATCCTTTGTTGATAGGTGGAATAATAGTAATAATTATAATGGAAATTTTTAATATACCTCTTAATTACTATCAAAAAGGTGGGGTTATGCTATCATTCTTTTTAGCTCCAGCCACAATAGCTTTGGCCTTACCTTTATACAGACAAATTGATAAATTGAAAGAACATTTTTTTCCAATTATTATAGGAGCTTTAGTAGGGGCTGTAACAGCTATTGTATCAATAATATTTATAGGAAAAGCATTGGGAATTGATACAGTTCTTTTAAAATCATTTATGCCAAAATCAATTACAACACCTCTTGGGATAGAATTAAGTAACCTTTTAGGTGGAATACCAGCTATAACAATTTTTGCTATAATTATTACTGGTATTACAGGAAATGCAATAGCTCCATTTATCTGCAAAACTTTTAAGATAAAACATCCCGTAGCAAAAGGATTGGGAATTGGAATATCAAGTCATGCAGTAGGAACTGCAAAGGCTATTGAAATGGGAGAGATTGAAGGGGCTATGAGTGCATTATCAATAGTAATTGCTGGGATAATTACATTTATAGTAGCACCATTATTATTATTTTTAATTTAAAAAGGAGTATAAATGAAAATATATTTTGTACGTCATGGTGAAACTGAGTGGAATGTAAAAAAAATATTTCAAGGGATAAAGGATTCACCTTTAACAGAGAAGGGGCAATCACAGGCTAGAAAGTTAAAAGAAAAATTAAATGAAATAGATTTTGATTATTTTTATTCATCTTCCCTGGGAAGAGCTGTTCAAACTTTAAAAATTTTAACTGAGGATAGAAAAAATATTATTCTTAAAGAGATAAAAGATTTTAGAGAGATAAATATGGGAGAGATGGAAGGGGTACCTAGAGAGGAATTTGAAAGAAGATACCCCGTTCAATTTAATAATCTTTGGCACAATGGAAAAGATTATGATCCAAGTGAATTTAAGGGGGAAAATTTTCAAGAAGTTCTTGATAGAGTAAAACAAGGATTGAAATTTTTAACTGAAAACCATAAATATGAGGATAATATCCTTGTAGTTTCTCACGGAATTGCTTTGGAGGCTATTTTTGCATCTATTAATAAAGAGGGCGTTGAAACTTTTTCAGAGAGAAAAGTTCCAGAGAACACAAGTGTAACAACAGTTGAATATAGAGATGGAGAGTTTAAAATCTTAGATTTTTCAAATACTTCTCATTTAAATTAAGGAGGGAAATATGAAGTTTACAAAAATGCAGGGGGCTGGAAATGATTTTTTATTAATAGATGGATTTAAAAATGATCTTAATGAGATTGTTCCAAGAATAAAAAATCTATGTGATAGAAAATATGGTGTAGGTGGAGATGGAATAATGGTGGCTCTACCAAGTGAAACTTGTGATGTGAAGATGTTTTATTACAACAGTGATGGATCTCAAAGTGAGATGTGTGGAAATGGACTAAGATGTTTTTCAAAATTTGTTTTTGAAAAAGGGATAGTAAATAAAGAAAATCTAAAGATTGAAACTTTAGCTGGAGTTCAATTAGCAGATCTTACAACAGAAGATGGAAAGGTAAAACAAGTTGAAATAGAAATAGGAAATCCTATTTTTTCTCCAAAAGAGATTCCAGTTGATATGGACGGAGAAGATGTTTTTAATAAAGAATTAGAAGTATTTGGGGAAAAAGTAAAGTTTTCAACAATATTTTTAGGTGTACCTCACACAGTTATTTTTATGAATAGTGAAAATCAATATGATATAAATAAATTTGGAAGAGAGATAGAAAAACATAAATTATTTCCAAAGAAAACAAATGTAAACTTTATATTTGTAGAGGATAGAAAAACTATAAAAATCTTTACTTGGGAAAGAGGAGCAGGAAGAACATTAGCTTGTGGTACAGGATCTTGTTCAGCTGGGCTAGTTTCTTATAAGCTTGGATATACAGATAAAGAAGCTAAAATCATAACAGAGGGTGGAGATTTATATATCAAAGTTCTAGAAAATGGAGTAAGACTTCGTGGTGGAGCAGAGATAACTTTTGAAGGTGAAGTTGATTTAGCAAAATATTAAAAATAAAAATGAGAGGTGAAAAGCCTCTCTATTTTTTTGAAAAAAATAAAAAAAATAATAGCAATTTTAGAAAAAAATCAGTCTATATAATGGACATAAATGAAAATTAGGAGGAAAAATGGAATTACTTCATAGATATACTAAAGATGGATTAAATCTTTTAGGTTGTCATTGGAGAGGAAAAGAAAATGGAACTTGTATAGTCTTTACTCATGGGATGTTTGATAATATAATAGAAAATAATTTTGTAGAAATTTGTGGAGAAAACCTTTCTAAAAAAGGTTATGGATTTATTTTTGGACACAATAGAGGTTACGGAGTTATAAATAGTATAATTGTTAAAGATAGAGAAACAGGAAGATACAGTGGAAAGATAATAGGATCTACCTATGAAAAATTTGGTGAGAGTATATATGATGTGGATCTTTGGATAGAAACTGCCAAAGAGCTTGGATATTCAAAAATAATTTTAGCCTCTCATAGTTTTGGTTGGTTAAAAAATCTATATTATATTTCAAAAAAAGGTTTGGAAAATATTTCAGGTTTAATAATGATATCTCCCCCAGATACTGCTGGACTTATAGGGAGATGGGAAGAATCAAAAGCTATGTTTTTAGAAGCTAAGACAAATATAGAAGAGGGGCATTCTAAAAAAATAATGGAATATAAAATGTTGGATATTTTTCCAATAAGTTCAAGAACTTTTTATTCATATAGAAAGGGTGGAATATTGGATATATTTCCATTGGTTGAAAGTCCAGAAAATTTTGGAATTTTTAGTAAAATAGATAAACCAATTTTTGTAGCTTTAGCAGAAAAAGATAATATAATAGTAGAAACTCCAGAAAAAGATTTAGAAAAATTAAAAAAATATGCTAAAAGCACAGAGGACTTTCAAGGGGAAGTTATTTTAGGAACTACTCATAGATATATAAGAAAAGAGGAAGAACTTTCTGAAAAAATATGTAAATGGGTGGAAGAAAGATTTTAAAATTAAATAAAATATAGTTGAAAAGGAGGGAGTATTGATAGATATTTTTATATATTTATCATACAAGAATATTTATGAAAAATGAATATTTTTATAAGGTGGAAAAAGTATATTTAGAAATAAAGGATGATATTGCAAAAAGACTTAATGAATATAAAGAGATTTGGGATAAGGGAACAAATGAAGATATTCATGCAGAATTATCCTTTTGTATATTAACACCTCAATCAAAGGCTCGTAATGCTTGGAAAGCTATAACAAATATGAGAGAAGATGGAGTGTTATTCACTGGAGATGCTGAAACTTTAACAGAATATTTAAACATAGTAAGATTTAAAAATAATAAGGCAAAGTATCTAGTTGAGCTTAGAAATCAGATGACTGACAAGGATGGAAAGATTATAACAAAAGATTTCTTTGAAAAAATGCCAACTGTACAAGAGAGAAGAAATTGGATAGTAGAAAATATAAAAGGTATGTCTTGGAAAGAGG
>NZ_JARHZE010000083.1 GCF_029258315.1 Fusobacterium sp.
CTTGATTTTTAAGTTCTAATGTAATTCTACGATATCCATATCTCTTTTTATTCGCATGGAATATTTCTTTGATTTTATCAATAATATCTTGATTTTTTACATCTTTATCTTCTTTATTTACATAAAAATAGTATGTAGTTCTTGCTATACCAGATATTTTAAGTAATATTTTTAAAGGATATTTAGCTCTAAGTCCAATTACTACTCTAACTCTTTGTTCTTTGCTGATTCTTCTTCCTGAACTAGAGCATTTAACTTTTTTAAATATTCATTTTCAGCTTTTAAATACAAAATTTCTTTTTCTAAACTTTTAATTTTATCTTCTTTAATTAATATTTTTTTATTTTAGTCATAGTCTTTGATTTTCTCCATTTTTTCTTTTCTATGACATTATAGCAGTAAGAAATTAAACCTATATCAATACATATACTTATATTAAAATTAAAACTTAAAGATTTCAAAGACTCACCTTTTAATCTTTGTTCATAAATTTCAATTTTTTGATTATTAGTTAATTTTGCCATAAAAAAATTACCCCCTCCATCTTAGTTGTCTAAGATTTTGGGTGCAATACAAAATCATCAGTTTAATAGCTCAATTTTTTTTATTTCATATTTTTATCTAAGACTTTTCTAAAAATAAAAATAAATATTAGTATAGCAGTTATGGCAGAGGCCACATCTGAAATAAGTTCAGCATAGAAAACTCCCATTACTCCAACATATTTAGGAAGTATTATTGCAAGAGGGATAAGTAGTAAAATCTTTCTAAAAAGAGCTAAGAATATAGAAGTTTTAGAAAGTCCAATTCCTAAGAATATAGATTGTCCACTATATTGAACACCGAAAATCAACATTCCCCCCATAAATACAGGTAGTATTTTTTTCATAACCTCTAAAACCATAGGATCCTTTGTGAACATAGAAGATATAAACACAGGGAAAATCATAGTTAAAAAAGTTAGGAAACTTAAAACTATTGTGGCAGAACCAACTATAATTTTTGTAGCCTTTAAAACTCTTTTTTTATTTTTAGCACCGAAATTATAACTTATAATAGGTTGAGCTCCATAGCAGAAACCTCTTACAGGGATAGAGATAAGTTGCATAATACTTTGGGCAATTGCCATAGCTCCAACATAAAGATCTCCCCCATAAGTTTGTAAACTTTTATTTAAAGTTACCCCAAGCATACTTTCTGTTATCTGCATAGTGAAAGATGATGTTCCAAGGGATAAAATATCTTTTATTATTTTAAAGTCTGGTCTAAGATATTTTAATTTTATATTTAAAAAAGATTTTTTAGAGGTTAAAAAGTAAACTATCCAAAGAGCACTCACTGCTTGAGATATAACTGTGGCAATGGCAGCCCCTCTTATTCCAAGAGAAAAGATTGAAATAAAAATATAATCTAGGATAATATTTAAAATAGCACCTATCAAAATAGAAAACATAGCCTCTTTAGCAAAACCTTGGGCAGAGATAAAAGGGTTTAGTCCAAGGGCTAATAAAACAAAGACAGTTCCAAAAAGATAAAGATTTAGATAATCTAAGGCATAGGGCATAATATTTTCACTAGCACCAAAAGTCAAAAGAAGTGGTTTTCTAAAAATAAATATAATAAAAGGAATTATTATAGCGAAAAACATAGTTAAAGAAACGCTATTTCCCAATATTTTTTCAGCCTTTTTAAAGTTTTTTCTACCAAGCTCAATAGCTGAAAGGGGAGCCCCTGCATAACCAGCAAAGGAACTAAAAGCTGAGATACCAACTATTACAGGAAAAGTAACTCCTATTCCAGTAAGGGCTAGAGTTCCAGCACTATCAAGATGTCCTAAAAATATTCTATCGATAATGTTGTATAAAACATTAACAATTTGGGCTATGATAGCTGGTACAGAAAGTTCAACTATTAATTTTCCAATAGGTTCAACCTCGAGCTTATCATTTAATTTTTTTCTATCAGTCATAATATACACTCCATTAAATTAGAATAAAAGCTCTCGTAGTTGAGAGCTTTCTGAATAATTTTGCATTATATTTTATCATCTTTTATTTTAAAAGTCAAAATCTAAAAAAGCAAAATGAAAATTGATAAAAAATTATCTTTGTAGTAAAATAATAGTAAATATTTTAATGGGGGATAGTATGGGATTTGAGAGAGTAGTGTCATTACAAGGGATGTTATTTTTATTGATAGTTATTGGAGTTTTTGCCAAGAGAAAAAGTATTTTACCAGAGGAGTCTAACAAAGTTTTAACAGACTTTTTAATAAATATTATTTTACCTTGCAATATTATTAATTCATTTAGGGCGGAATTGAAAATAGAGGTTTTAATAAATTTTGTAAGAATATTTTTACTAGCTTTTGGGATACAGATTTTTGCTATTATAATAAATAATTTTTTATATAGAAATCAAAGTGAAGAAAGACAAAAGGTTTTAAAATATGCAACTGTAATTTCAAATGCTGGTTTTATGGGAATGGCAGTTGTTGAGGGTGTATTTGGAATGGCTGGGGCTATGTATGCCTCTATATCTTTAATATCTCAAAGGGCTTTGCTTTGGTCAGCGGGACTTGCTTATTTTACAAAGGCAAATACAAAAAAAGAGCTGTTTAAAAAGATTTTAACTCACCCTTGTTTAGTCAGTGTTTATATAGGGCTTATATTGATGATATTTCAAATCCCTCTTCCAGATTTTTTAGGAAGAACTATAAGATCTATCGGGAACACTACAACACCAGTTTCAATGATATTGATAGGTTTAATTTTAGGGGAGATTAAGGATCTTAAAAATTTTGTTACTAAAACAGTTATGTTTTATACAACTATAAGACTTGTGGGACTTCCATTGATAGTTTTTTTAGTAGGGAAATTTTTTGGATTTGATGAGATACTTATAGGTGTTCAGATACTTATAACAGGGATGCCTGCTGCAAGTACTACGGCAATACTTGCTGGAAAATACAATGGTGATGTGGAGTTTGCCACAAAATGTATCTTGGTTAGTTCGGCTCTTTCAATGATAACCATACCTATCTGGTGTCTAATTTTAAAAATTTAAAAGAGGAAAATTATGAAAATAATATTTCTGATGTTGATTTCTATAATCTATATACTAAAAACAAAATTTGCCTTAGGGCTTGGAGTTTTTTTAGTTTATACTCTAATTTTTATCTTGGCCTTGATAAAAAATAATAGTTTTAATTCCTTGATAAAAATTTCTGAAGAGTATGGGAAAAAATCCAAGATAGTTATATTTGTATTTATATTTGTAGGGGCTTTGACTTCTAGTTGGCTTGCCTCTGGAACTATCCCTGGGATAATTTATTATGGGATAAAATTTATAAATCCAAACTTCTTTATACTTTTTTCTTTCCTTATAACAAGTCTTGTGAGCTTTTTCTTAGGTAGCTCCTTTGGAACTGCAAGTACTATAGGTGTGGCTCTTATGGGAATAGCTAGAAGTGGAGGAGTAAATCTGAATATAGTAGGAGCTAGTATAATCTGTGGGATTTATTTTGGGGATAGGTGGTCCCCTCTATCTTCAAGTGCAAACTTAGTGGCTAGTTTAACAGGTGTAGATATTTATTCAAACTTAAAAAATATGGTAAAGTCAATGATTGTTCCCTATCTATTGACTTCTATTTTTTATTGTGTTTTATCCAAAAATTATATTTTAAATATAGGGGACAATAAAATATCAAACCTTATTTTAGAAAATTATAATCTAAATATCTATCTTATTTTTATTCCACTTATTTCAATAATAATTTTTTCACTTCTTAGGATAAATGTAAAAATATCTATGGGGGTTAGTATAACTCTAGCCTCAATCATAGGAGTATTTGTCCAAGGGGAAAAGTTTTTTAAAGTTTTAAACTATATAATTTTTGGATTTTATAAATTTGAGGGAAGTTATTTTGGTGAGATTATAAAAGGTGGTGGGATAAAATCTATGCTAAACGCCACAGTTTTAATATTTCTTTCTTGCTCACTAGTTGGGCTACTTGAAAAAATAGAGGTACTAAACTATATAAAAAATAAGATTTCAAAAATAAAAACTAGAGGGGAATTATTTAAAAATACTGTTTTTATCAGTTTGATATCTGGAATGATAGGAGCTAATCAAACTATAACTGTTATAATGACAGAGCAGATAATGGAAGATATATATGATGAGAAAAAAATTGAGAGGGTTGAGTTTGCTAAGGATATAGAAAATAGTGCAATTATTTTACCGAGTATAATCCCTTGGAATATTGCTTGTTATCTACCTTGTGCAATGCTAGGAATTGGGAATATAAGATTTATCCCCTATGCCATATATATTTGGATTTTTCCAATTTGTATGTATATCTATTATAGTTTTATAAAAAAAGAGAAAGAACTAATTTAAGGAGGATTGTATGGAAGATTTAAATGAAAAACAACTTGAGGCTGTAAAACAGATAGATGGTCCTGTCCTTATTTTAGCAGGTCCGGGAGCTGGAAAAACTAAGACTATGATAGAGAGAACTGCCTATATTTTAAATCAAGATGGGGTTCTTCCTGAAAATATTTTGCTTTCTACTTTTACCGACAAGGCGTCCAATGAACTTATAAGTAGAAT
>NZ_JARHZE010000096.1 GCF_029258315.1 Fusobacterium sp.
TATCATTGTTTGAATTATTATTTTGTTTTTTATCTTTATTATCTTTTTGATTATTACTGTCTTGATTTTTTTGATTTTCATTTAGTTTTTTTTGAACAATCTCATAATTTTTCTTAATATTTATATCGTTATCACTAAGCATATTGTCTTTATAATAATCCAGAGCCTTCTCTAAATCTTTAGGATTATTTTTATTGTTTTCATTAAGAAGAACTAAAGAGTTTCCTTTTAAAAATCCATTTTCCACAGGGCTTTCAATCACTTTTTTATAATTTTTCATTTGGTAATCTGTAATTATAAGATTTATTCTTATATTGTAGTCCTCTTTAATTTTAAGAGCTTTTTCATAATATTCAATAGCCTTTTCATAATTTTTTGAATAGTAATTTTTATTTCCCATTTTTACATAATAAAATAAAGCTATATCCTTATATGAAAAGGCTAAAATAATAAGAGAAAGAATAAAACCAAGAAGATAAATAATTTTTTTATTTTTCATATTTTATTCCCCCTTTTAAAAAGTATCCAATAAGTATAAATATAAGTCCAAATCCTAAAAATAGTTGATAATATTTTTTATAGATACTAAATTTTTCATTTTTGATACTGTTTTTATCTAGTGAATTTATATCATT
Organism: Fusobacterium sp.; assembly: GCF_029258315.1. Classification (GTDB taxonomy): domain Bacteria; phylum Fusobacteriota; class Fusobacteriia; order Fusobacteriales; family Fusobacteriaceae; genus Fusobacterium_B. The sequence goes on from NZ_JARHZE010000096.1 coordinate 636, forward strand.
TATAAAAGTTTTAGTTTCATCATTTAGATTATTAACTTCATAGTATTTACCACCTGATGAGTTAGCCATCTCTTTTAAAAAACTAGAATTTAATTTACTGATTACAACATGGTTATTTTCATCTTTAATAAATCCACTTTTTTTATTATCTGGAATAACAGCTCCTTTTTCAGTACCAATTCCAATACTAAAAACTTTTATATTATTTTTATTTATAAAATCTAAAGTTTTTTTATCATAATCTCCACCATCAGAGATAATAGCGACAATTTTATTATCACTTCCTACCTCTTCAAAGGAGTTATTAGCAATGACAAGTCCTTCATAAACATTTGTTCCACCACCAGAAATTAAATTTGTATCAATAACATTTATAAAATTTTCAGCAATGGTATAATCATCAGTAAGTGGCATCTGTATATAGGCACTATCTGAGAAAGGGATAATTCCAACCTTATCCCCTTTTAAATCTTTAATTATATTTTTAGCAATCAGTTTAGCTCTCTCTATTCTGTTTGGATATATATCTTTTGTAAGCATAGAACGAGAGGTATCCATAAGGATATATACACTATTTCCCTTTCTCTCTACCTCTTGATTTTCTAAAAATTTTTCAGGAGAAAGAAGAGAGAAAAACACAAGAAAACTCCCTAAACTTATAAAAAATATTTTAATAAAAAATAACTTTTTATTATTTGAAAGATTTAAAATATCCAAACATTTTTTCTTTTTTAAATATCCCATAATTAAAATAATAAATATCATAATAGGGAAGATTAAATAAATTAAATTTTCTAAATTTCCAAATTTCATATTAATCCCTTCTTAAACTATGGTATTCTTATAAAAATTAAAAATTCTAAGAATATACCAACAATTAAAAATAAAAGAGAAGTTTTTACAAAATTAAAATAAAGCTCCTCTCTTTGTAAAAATTCTTGTTTTTCAACCTCTGTTTTTTCAAGTTTATTTATCTCATCAAATATATTAGCAAAAGATTTTTCATCACTAGCTCTGAAGTATTGTCCGTTGGTTTCCTTTGCCATAGCATTTAAAAGATTTTCATCAAGTTCATTATTTTTAATTTTTCTTACACCACCAAACCAAGGGATATTTCTTTCATAACTTCCTATACCGATAGTATAAATTTTTATTCCAAAGTTTTTAGCTAATTTTGTGGCATCCATAGGGGAAAGTTCACCAGAGTTGTTTTCTCCATCAGTCATAAGAATGATAACCTTTGATTTTGAATTAGAGTCCTTTAATCTATTGATGGCAACACCAACTCCCATACCGATAGCAGTTTGATTATTGCTAGTTATATCATTTACATCTATTTTTTCAATCACATCTTTTAACATATTGGTATCAAATGTAAGAGGTATTTTTGTATAGGCATCCCCACCAAAAATAACAAGTCCAATTCTATCATCTGTTCTTTTTGAGATAAATTGAGAAAGTAACTCTTTAGATTTTTCCAAACGGTTAGGGTTAAAATCCTCTTGTAACATAGATTTTGATAAATCTAGTGCCACCACAATATCAATCCCCTCTTTTTTTATCTTGTGTTCAGATACTATTTGAGGTCTAGCTAGCCCCACTACCATAAGAAGACAAGAGATAAAAATAAGATATTTTCCTATGAGATATTTTTTTGATTTAAAAGCGTAGGATTTTATATTGTTAATACTTGGCACTGTGAGAGTAGAGTTTTTATTTTTTCTAAAGAAAAGATAAACAATTAAAGGAATAAGGAGAAAAAAATATGGGTCTTGAAATTTATACATCTTTATCTTCCTCCTTTAATTTATTAAATATTTCAAAACCTCGTTTTTGAAGTTTCATTTTATCATCAGATTGTTTATTTGAAAATTTATAAAAATCCAAAGAGTATAGAAATTCTATATCTGATGAAGAGATACTATTTATTTCAGAATAATCTCCAGATAAAAATTTTGTATTGTATAAATAATCTATATATTCTCTAAGAGCTGTACTTATTTCAAAAGGAAAATTTCTATCATCAAGATTTTCCAAAATATTTTTACATCTTTCTTTTGGAGAGATATTATTTTTTAACTTAGATTTTTTTATTAAATTTTTTATTAGTCCAACAAAGGAGATGATAAAAATAAAAATTCCCAATAAAAATATAAAAGGAAAACTAGGATTTTTTACTACTTGATCTTTTCCATTAGAGAGATTTAAAAATATATTTTTGTCTTCAGGTGAAAGTGTTGAAGTTATTTTTAAATTTATCTCATTATTTTTTAAATCAACAATATTATCTCCAACTTTAAAACTTCTAAGAGTGATTTTTTCATCTTGAGCTTTATCAATATGAAAATCTTTAAAAGCATTTTGAAGTTCATCCTGTGTAGTATTATCTATTTTTAAATTTATCTTATCTCCAATATATATAGGCTTGCTCATAGTTTACCACCTCTTTTAAAAAATTTCATAAGAGTTTTTGTATAGTCCTCATCTGTATATATATCAAGAGTTTTTATAGGTAAACTTTCTTGAAAATTAATATTTTCCTTAAAATTTCCTACAATAATATCTTCACCTGTTTCAGAGTCTTTAAGTGTGAATAAAAACCCTTTAGGTAAAGATTCAAATTTTCTATCTATTATCCTAATAGGGATAAGAGTATGTTGTTTAGCTGTTATTTTTAGTTGTTTCTCAAAATTATTATCTAAAAAGTCAGAGATAAGAAAAATAATTGAATGAGTTTTTTTTATCTTTCTTAAAAAATTAAGAGCTAAAGATATATCAGTCCCTCTTCCACTAGGTTTAGTGTTTAAAAGAGAGTCGATTATTTTTAAGGTTTGATTTCTTCCTTTTTGTGGGGGGATAAATTTTTCAACCTTGTCTGAGAAAAGAATAAGTCCCACATTGTCACCATTTTCACAACCACTATAAGCTAAGGAACCAGATATTTGAGCTATTAAATCCTCTTTATTTCTAAAATTATTTGATAGAGATATATCAACTATTAAAAATATAGAAAGCTCTCTCTCCTCTTCATACTCTTTTACATAGGTTTTTCTTTGTCTTGCTGAAGTTTTCCAATCAATTCTTTTAACATCATCACCGACTTCATATTTTCTTACATCAGAAAATTCCATTCCATTTCCTTTAAAGATAGAACGATAATTTCCTACAAAAAATTCATTTGCAACAGCCTTTGTTTTTATATTTAGTTTTTTTATTTTTTTTAAAAGTTCCTCTTTAGTCATAACAAACCTCTATTTTATGGAAGTTCAACAGTTTCGATTATTTCCATAATTATTTCTTCAACAGTTTTTTCATTTGCCTCAGCCTCATAAGAAAGTAAAATTCTATGACGAAGTACATCATATATAACTTTTTTAATATCTTCAGGCATTACAAAATCTCTACCTTCTAAGAAAGCATTTGCCTTTGATGCTTTTACAAGGGCGATACTAGCACGAGGAGATGCACCACAAAGAATATATTGAGATTTCTCCCTTGTTTTAAAAATTATATTTAAAATATATTCTTTTAATTTTTCATCTATATAAACTTTTTTTACCTGTGATTTTAAATTATCTAAATCCTCTTTCTTTAAGATAGTTGAGATTTTAATATCATCAAAATCATTTTCCCCAGTGATTAGATTTAAAAAATCTTTTTCTTCCTCTTTTGTAGGATACTCAACTTTAACCTTCATTAAAAATCTATCCTGTTGAGCCTCTGGAAGAGGGTAAGTTCCATTTTGTTCAATTGGGTTTTGAGTAGCCAAAACAATAAAAGGTCTTTCTAAAGAAAAAGTTTCATTTGCAATGGTAACTTGTTTTTCTTGCATTGCCTCTAAAAGAGCTGATTGAACTTTTGCAGGAGCTCTATTTATTTCATCAGCTAAAATTATATTTGCAAAAATAGGACCTTTCTTTATATAAAATTCTCCAGTTTTTTCGTTGTAAATCTCTGTTCCAATTATATCACTTGGTAATAAATCAGGAGTAAATTGGATTCTTGAAAACTTAAGTCCCAAAGTGTCAGCTATTGTGTTTACTGTCAAAGATTTTGCAAGTCCGGGAAATCCTTCTAAAAGTATATGTCCCTCTGTTAACACTCCTATAAGGATTTTATCAATCATATTTTTTTGTCCAATAACTTTTTTACCAATCTCGTTTCTTAAATTATTTATTAATATATTATTTTCCAAAATATTCACCTCAAATATATCTTATTGATTTATTAAATTTTTATAATTTTCAAGTTTTTCTAAAAACTCTTTAGGTATTCTACTTGGTTTCTTTCTGTTATAATCAAAAGCCATATTTTTTGTAGAACCTTTTAGAGCTACCTCATTTTTTTCATTTATAACTTCATAAAAAATTTCAAAAGAACTTTTTGTAAATTCAATATCTTTTATAAAACATTTTAAATTTTCTCCAAGAGTAACCTCTCTTAAATAAAATATGTGGGATTCTAATTGAATGATTCCCTTATCTTCTCCAATATTAATCTCATCATATCCAATAGAATTAAGCCAATCCATTCTACATTGTTGGAAAATTATCAGGGCTCTTTCATTCCCCATATGTCCACCATAATTTATATCAGAAACTATGACCTTATAATTTATTGAAAACATAACTACCTCCTAAATATTTTGTTCGATTTTTTAGACTGAGAAAAAAGTAAATTTGGTTAAATAATTTTATAAAATTGGAGGAAATAATAAAAAAATTATAAATTATATGTTATAATATTTAATAAAAATGTAATTTGATTTAACAATTTTTATGCAATAAAATTTAAGGAGGTAGAGGTAGACTTTCTATCGAAATTATTATGGCTTATGAAAATTCAAAACATATATATGAAAAAGCAGTAAAATTTATTCCTGGAGGGGTAAATAGTCCAGTAAGAGCTTTTAAATCTGTAAATAAAGAGGCTCCTATTTTTATAAAAAAAGCTAAGGGTTCTAAACTTTGGGACGAAGATGGAAATGAATATATTGACTATATTTGTTCTTGGGGACCTATGATACTTGGTCATAATTTTAAAAATGTAATAGAAGGTGTAAGAGAGGCAATAGAAAATGGAAGTTCTTATGGATTACCTACAAAGTTAGAGGCTGAACTTGCTGAACTTATTATAAAATGTTGTCCGTCTATGGATAAGGTAAGACTTACAACTTCTGGAACAGAGGCTACAATGTCAGCAGTGAGAGTTGCAAGAGCCTATACAAAAAGAAATAAAATTTTAAAATTTGAAGGTTGTTATCACGGACACTCTGATGCTCTTCTTGTAAAATCTGGTTCAGGACTTTTAACAGATGGTTATCAAGATAGTAACGGGATAACAGAGGGAGTTTTAAAGGATACTTTAACAGTTCCATTTGGTGATATGGAAAAAGTTTCTAAAGTTTTAGAGACAAAAGAGGTTGCTTGTCTTATAATGGAACCTGTTCCAGCCAATATGGGAGTTATTGAGCCTGATGTAGAATTTTTAAAATTTGTAAGAGATATTTGTACAAAAACAGGGACAGTTTTAATATTTGATGAAGTTATCTCAGGATTTAGATTATCACTTGGAGGAGCTCAAGAATATTTTGGAATTATCCCAGATATGACAACTCTTGGAAAAATAATTGGTGGAGGTTATCCAGTTGGAGCTTTTGGAGGAAAAGAGGAGATAATGGATTTAATAGCTCCAGTAGGAAGAGTTTATCACGCTGGAACTTTATCAGGAAATCCAATATCTGTAAGAGCTGGATATGAAACTGTAAATTATCTTTATGAAAACAGAGAAACAATTTATAAAAAATTGGAAGAGAAAACAAAATATATAACTGAAAATTTAAAAAAATTAGCAGATAAATATAAAGTTCCAGTTTGTATAAATACTTTGGGTTCTTTATATACAATATTTTTTAATGAATTGGACAGAGTTAAAAACTTAGAAGATTCTTTAAAATCAAATACAGAAAATTTTGCTATTTACTTTAACACAATGCTAGATAATGGAATTGTTATTCCACCATCACAGTTTGAGGCACATTTTATATCTCTTGCTTTAACTGATGAGGATATAGCAAAAACTTTAGAGGTAGCAGAAAAAGCTTTTAAAAAAATTAGTGAAAAATAATTAATAACTAAAAGGGAAAATATGGAAAATATAAGAGATTGTTTTATAAAGATATTTGATAAATATCTTCAGGAAAAAGAAGCAAGTTTTGCCAAAAATCCATTGGGGCAATTTATAAGAAATGAAGTTCCAGAAGTAATAAAATATAAAATAGATTTAGATATTAATAAATATAAAATAGTTGGATCTTGCGGACAAGGGGGCTGGGCTGCTGTTCCATGGATTGCTATTTTTGATAGAGATATCACAGAATCAGCTCAAGGGGGATATTATTTAGTTTATCTTTTTAATGAAAAGATGAATAGAGTGTACCTTTCACTTAATCAAGGTTGGACTTTTTATAAGAAAACTTTTGGGAAAAAAGAGGGAAGTAAAAATATAGAAAAAGTTTCTAAAAAATTAAGAGATAAACTGTTAATATTAAAGGAAAGACACTATAAAAATTTAACTAAAATTTATCTTGGAAATGGAGACTTAGCAGAGGGATATGAGTTAGGACATATTTGTGGTGTAGAATATAATTTACAAAATTTACCAAATGAAAATATATTGATAAATGATTTAGTAAATATGTTAAATATATATTTAGAACTAAAGCATTTATTATATATAAATGATTTTGAAGAAATAGTAAATGGTTATGTTTTAGATGATAAATATTTTATTTCTGATGAAAATCAATTAAATTTTCAAATACAGGAGTGTATTCCAGAGGAAAATATAAAGATAGAGCCTAAGAAAAGATTATCACCAAGAATATCAGAAAGAGGAAAGATTTGGCCAAGGGATCCAGGAATATCTAAAAAAGCCATTATCGAAGCCAATTTTTTATGTGAATATGATAGTTCTCATAAATCTTTTACTTCTGAAAGTTCCAAGAGACAATATATGGAAGCTCATCATTTAATACCGTTGAATTTTCAAGATGAGTTTGAAAATAGCTTAGATGTAATTGGAAATATAGTAAGTTTATGTCCTAATTGCCATAGAAAAATTCACTATGGGATTTTTAAAGAAAAAGAACAATTAATAGAAAAATTATATTTAGATAGAAAAGATATTTTAAATAAATTTGGAATAGAGATTACTCTAGAAGAATTAAAGAAAAAATATAAAAAATAATTAAAAAATATAGAAAGTTATGAAAGGGAAATAGGATGAGAGAAGAAAAATATGATATTAGTTTTTTAGCAGAGGAAAAAATAAATGAAATCTTAAGATCTGCTAAGGAAAAATCAAATGATAAAGAGGAAGTAAGAAGAATTTTAAAAAAAGCTGAACTTGCTGAGGGGATAAGTCCAGAAGAGTCTGCAATACTTTTAAATATAGAAGACGAAGAACTTTTAGAAGAGATGTATGTTATAGCTAAAAAGATAAAAGAAAAAATTTATGGAAAAAGAATTGTTATGTTTGCACCACTTTATGTAAGCAATTATTGTGTAAATAACTGCCACTATTGTGGATACCAACATTGTAATGACAAACTTAATAGAAAAAAATTAACAAGAGAGGAGCTTATAAACGAGGTTAAAGCTCTTGAGGCTCTTGGACATAAAAGAATAGTTTTAGAAGCTGGAGAGGATCCAATCAACTGTTCTTTAGATTATATTTTACAATGTATAAAAGATATTTATTCAATTAAATTTGAAAATGGAAACATCAGAAGAATAAATATAAATATAGCTGCAACAACTGTTGAAGATTATAAAAAATTAAAAGAAGCTGAAATTGGAACTTATACACTTTTCCAAGAAAGTTTCCATAGACCAACTTATGAAAAAATGCACTTAAGTGGACCAAAAAGAGATTACTACTACCATACAACAGCAATGTTTAGAGCTAGGGAAGCTGGAATTGATGATGTTGGAATAGGTGTTCTATACGGACTTTATGATTCGATATATGAAACTGTTGCAATGATAATGTATGCAAATGAACTTGAAAGAGTAACAGGGGTTGGACCACATACAATTTCTGTTCCTAGATTAAGAGAGGCAAGTAATGTTACATTAAAAGAGTATCCGCACCTTGTAAATGATGCAACTTTCAAAAAAATAGTAGCAGTGATTAGAATGGCTGTACCTTATACAGGAATGATATTATCAACAAGGGAAGAGGCAGATTTTAGAGATGAGGTAATTTCAATAGGAATTTCTCAAGTAAGTTCTGGTTCTTGTACAGGAGTTGGAGGAT
>NZ_JARHZE010000104.1 GCF_029258315.1 Fusobacterium sp.
AGTATAAAAATAAAGATAATAATAACTTATGTAATAAAATTTATACATTAATCATTTAAAAAAAGATTTAAATATGTTATAATAGAAAAAATAAAATAAAAAGGAGAAAGATATGATGAAATATATACTATTATCATTTCTTGCATATTTTGCTGGTTCAATTCCAAGTGGTGTATGGATAGGAAAGACTTTTAAAGGTATAGATATAAGAACAGTAGGAAGTAAAAATTCGGGAGCGACTAATGCTTATAGAAATTTAGGAGCAGTTTACGGGATTATGACCTTGGTAATAGATGCTTTAAAAGGATACTTACCACTTTTGATAGCTAGTAAAATGGAAGTTTCTAGCCAATATATAGTTGTTATTGGATTAATAGCAATTCTTGGTCACTCTTTTTCTTGCTTTTTAGGTTTTAAAGGTGGAAAAGGTGTAGCGACAAGTCTTGGAGTATTTTTGTTCTTAGCTCCAAAAGCGATAGGAATTGCAACTTTAGGATTTTTAATAGTTGTACTTGCAACGAGATATGTTTCACTCTCATCTATAACAGCAGCGATTATTTTGCCAGTGATGGTACTTATATTCCCAGCAAAAGATGGAGTAGATAAATTAACACTATCAATTCTAAGTGTTTTAATAGGATTGTTTGTAATATATAAACATAAAACAAATATTTCAAGATTATTAAATGGAACAGAATCAAAGATAGTATTCAAAAAATAAAATAGGAGGGAGATGACTTTTTGAAGTTGTCTAATGATTTTATGGAAAAAATAGTAGTAATAGGATCAGGAAGTTGGGGAACAGCATTAGCTTTAACTTTGGCAAGAAAAAATTCCTATGAAGTTGTTATGTGGGAATACAATAAAGAGTTAGCAGAAAAATTAGAAAAAACAAGAGAGAATGAACTTTTACCAGGAATTAAATTTCCAGATAATTTACATATAACAAATGAAAAAGAAAATTTGTTAAAAGATGCTAAGGTTGTAATTTTCTCAATTCCTTCTCAAGTATTAAGAGGAGTAGTTGCACAATTTTCAAATCAATTAAGAAGTGATTTACTTATAGTAAATACTGGAAAAGGGCTTGAAATAGCAACAGGAATGAGATTATCTGAAGTGATCAAAGATGAGATTTTTGGAAAATATCATAATAATATAGTTGTACTTTCAGGGCCAACTCATGCCGAGGAAGTAGCTTTGGAATTACCTACTACAATAGTTGCAGCTGGAAAATATGAAAATGCAAAAAAAATTCAAGAAGTATTTAACTCAAAAACTTTCAGAGTTTATGTAAACGAAGATATGGTTGGAGTAGAACTTGGAGGAGCAGTAAAAAACTGTTTAGCTTTAGGTGCAGGGATTGCAGATGGTATGGGATTTGGAGATAATACAAAGGCAGCTCTTATAACTCGTGGAATTAAAGAGATGATAAGATTTGGTGAAAAGTGTGGAGCTAATCCAGAAACTTTTAATGGACTTGCAGGGATAGGTGACTTAATAGTTACTTGTGCAAGTAAACATAGTAGAAATAGATATGTTGGTGAAAAATTAGGAAAAGGTGAAAAATTAGCTGATATTTTAGATGGAATGAAAATGGTAGCTGAGGGAGTTCCAACAGTGAAAGCTGTTTATAAAAAAGCAAAAGAATTAGAAGTTCCAATGCCAATAACAGAAGCGATCTATAAAATAGTATATGAAGATAAAAAAGCTACTGAGATGGTAGAGGAATTAATGACACGTGAATTAAAAGAAGAATTTTAGTTTGGGGTGATACTAATGGAAGAGAAGGATCTAGTAGCTATTTATCTAAATGATATAAAAAAGTATAAGATTTTATCAAAAGAGGAAGAGGAAGCTTTACTTTTAAAGGTAAAAGAGGGAGATGCAGAAGCAAAAAATAAAGTTATTGTTTCTAATCTTCGTCTTGTTGTTAGTGTGGCAAAAAATTATCTAAATAAAAAAATGTCTTTTATAGATTTGATTAGCGAGGGAAACTTTGGGCTTATCCATGCTGTTGAAAAATATGATATTTCAAAAGGATATAGATTTTCAACTTATGCAGTTTGGTGGATAAAGCAATCCATTACAAAAGCTCTTATAAATAAAGGAAGAGAAATAAGAATACCATCTTATAAATATGATATTTATAATAAAATTAATAAATTTGTTTTAGATGAAATGTTAAAAACAGGTGAGTATCCAACTAATGAAGAGGTTGCAAAAAGATTAAATATAAAATTGAAACTTGTTGAGGAAGCCAATGTGGATTTTCAGGAGATTATGTCTTTGAATGAGGAGATTGGAGAAAACATCTGTCTTGAAGATACTTTGATTATCCAAGATGATACAGATATAGAAAGAGATTTTATAAATAAGATGGGTAGAGAAAAAGTAAAAAAAATGGTAAATGAATTGACATCAAGGGAGAGAGAGATACTTAAAAGAAGATATGGACTTGATGGATATGATATTCACACTCTTGAAGAAATAGGGGAGACTTTTAGTATTACCAGGGAAAGAGTGAGACAATTAGAGAAAAAAACTTTAGAAAAATTAAGAAAAAAATATAGGAAAGATCTATACAATAATCTTTTTATGTAGAAATTGGGAGGAAGAATGTTTGTAAAGATAAATAGGTTAGAATTTTTAAAAAAGTTAAGAATAGTTGAGAAAGCTATTTCAGAAAATAAAGTTAAGCCAATAATAAGTTGTGTATACTTAAAGGCTAGTGAGAATAAATTAACTTTTTATGGAACTAACTTAGAGATAACTATGATTTCAACATCAGGAGCTACAGTATTAGAAGAAGGGGTTGTAGCATTTCAACCACAATTAATAGATGAATATGTTAAAGAGTTATCAGAAAGTGAATTATCATTAAAAGTGCAAGGAAATGGTCTTGTAATAGAGACTGAAGATTCTTCAACAGAATTTTCTATTATGAATGCAGAGGAATATCCTAAGATGGATTATTCATATAATGAGGCTGAAGAGTGGTTTAATATAGAAGGTGAAAGACTTCTAAAAGCCTTTGAAAAAGTAAAATATTCAGCAGCAACTGGAAATGAAAATTTGGCAATGAATTGTATAAGAATTGAGGCAAGTGATAAAGTAGCAAGATTTATCACAACAGATACTTATCGTATGACTTATTTAGAAGAAAAAATAGATAGTGAATGTGAATTAGAAATAAGTATCCCATTAAATTCAGTTGAAGCTATTACAAAACTTTTAAAAGTAGAAAATATGAATAATATTAAGTTATTATATAATAAAAACTATATCTATTTTATAAGTGATGAAACAGAAATTATTTGTAGAATAATAGAATTAGTATTTCCGAACTATAAAGGAATATTACAAGGAGCAACTTATAATAAAAAATTTATAATAAAAAATGAAGAGTTTTCAAAAATTTTAAAAAGAGTTCAGATATTTGTTAAAAATAATGCTGATGCAAAGAATGGAGCTCTGTTAGAATTTTCAGATAAAAGACTTTTAATAAGTGGAGTTAGTAGTGTTGCTAAAGTAGCAGAAGATTTTCCTATTGATTATGAGGGAGAACCATTAAGAATATCTTTAAATGTAAAATTCTTACTTGATTTCATTCAAAACTTAGATAATGAGAAAAATATAATCATAGAATTAAAAGAGGCGAACAGTTCTGTAAAAATAACAGAAGAGGGAAATGGTGAATATATATACACGGTTATGCCACTTGCTTTAAAAGACTAGATATAAAAAAACAAAGGAGAGAATAAAAACTCTCCTTTTTTGGTAAAAAAAATGAACAACAAATTGAAATAGAAATGAAAGTGTGATATAATTTATTGTATAAAAAAAGTTCTACCTGGGGTAAATTTATGTTCAAATTTTTTAAAAATATTATGACTAAATTTGTTTATAATTATTACTTTATATGTTATTTTTTTAAAGAAAAATTATTAAATGATCAAAAAGCTTTTAATGAATATTCTTATAAATTAGTAAAATACAATAACAAAAAAGTTTTAAATAGACTTAAAGGGAAAATACCAAAAAGAATCTCCATTTTATTACCACATTGTATTCAAGATTATGATTGTGTTTTTAAAATAACATCAAATATAGAAAATTGTAAAAGATGTGGAAAATGTAGAATTGGAGATATTTTAGAGTTGAAAGAAAAGTATAATATATCTGTGAAGGTTGCCACTGGAGGAACTTTAGCAAGGATGTATTTAAAAGAAGAAAAGCCAGATTTTATAATAGCAGTAGCTTGTAAAAGAGATTTGGTGTCTGGGATTTTTGATATGTATCCAATGAATGTATATGGAGTTTTTAATATAATAAAAAATTCTCCTTGTGTGAATACAGATGTGGATATTAAAGAGATTGAAAAGATTTTAAATCTTATATTAAATAAAGGAGAGTGAAACATTTGAAAAGAAATACAAAATTATTAATATTTTCTTTATTTATAAGTAGTTTGACTTATGGTGGAATGAAAGATGATATAACTTTTCTTAATGAATTGTACAGACAAGAAAGATATGAAATGGCTATACAAGAATCTAAAAAATTCTTAACTATTTACCCAGATTCAAAATATAATAAAGATTTATGTAAGAGAATAGGAGTAATAAGCTATCTTAATGGAAATTATGGAGATGCAAAAATTTATTTTGATAAATATATAACAAATTATAAATTAAAAAAATCAGAAAAAGATGAGGCGTATTCATATTTTTATAGGATAAGTCTTTTAGAAAAAGATAGTACAAAAGCTAGTTATTATAAAAAGATACTCCAACAAAATAAAGAAATGAATGAGATGACTGATTATGAAAGTGGAATAATACTTTTGAACAATGGGAGAAATGAGGAAGCTTTAAGTCATTTCAATGAAGCTATTTCACTTAATGGAAAAAATTTAAAAAATAGTTATCTTTATCAATCACTTGTTCTTTTAAATTTAGGACAGTATAAAAATGCTTTAAATTCTGTTAATATTTATAATAATATGGAAGGGCAGGATAAAGATTTACCACTAGTAACTTATCTTTATGGAGTTTTAAATTACAGATTAAATGATATAAATAAAGCTATTGATTATTTAGAAACAGGACTTAAAAATTTTCCAACAGATTCATATAGTTTAAAGGGAAGACTGGTTCTTATAGAGATATATTTAAATAGAAGCGAAGCTCCAAAGGCTATTAGATTGTACTCTCAACTAACTAATAAGAATGATATAGTCAAAGCCTCAAAAGTTTTTGGGAACTTTTTTGTGACTAAGGGAGAATATACAAGAGCTATTGATTATTTTGATAAGATACAGAATAAGGATCAACAGACACAATATGTTTATGCTTATTCATATTTTAAAGAAAATAATTTTGAAAGAGCATTGACAGAACTTAGTAAAATAAATGATGAAAAATTTATAAAAGATGCAAATTATTATAAAATACTGTCATATTATGAATTGAAAAATTATGTAAAAGCTTTAGAGTTTGAATCTAAATTAGAAAATTATACGATGGATAGTAAAAAATATAATGATGTCAGAATAGTGTTTGCTAATTCAGCTTATGAACTTGGATATTATAAAAAAGCCTATGACTACTATACTGAGATTTATAAAGATTATCCTGAGATAGAAAATCTTTATAGAATGATGGTTATAGGAAAAAAACTAGATGATGAAAAAATTATGGAGGAAATTTTAGCTAAGTATAAGGAAAGTTTCCCTCAAGATAAGGTTTATAAAAAAGATATATATGTACTTTTAGGGGAGTTTTATTATAAAAATAATAAACTTTTAAAAGCTGAAAATACATATAAGGAATTTTTGAAAACAGATAAAAATACAGAAGTGACTAATAAATTAGTTGATCTTCTAGTCAATGAGAAAAAATATACAGAGGTAATAGAATATTTAAATACCCTAGAACCAAATGATGAAAACCAATATTTAAAAGGTATTGCTTATATGGGAATAGGAAATTATAAAAAAGCTGATGAATTTTTCGATGGACTTAATAAAAAAGAAAATGTAGAAGTTAATTTAAGCGAAAAAATTAAATATTCAACAATTAAAAATAATTTCTTATGGGAAAAATATGATTCTGTAATTTCTCAAGGAAAAGAGTATATAAAAAATAAAAAAGCTTATAGAGAAGATGATATTGTAGATATTTTAGGAATAACTTATTATAGACAGGAGGATTTTAAAACAGCAAGAGAATATTTTGAAATTCTTCAAGGATATAAAGGAAGATATTCTTACTCAAAATATCAAATAGCTGATACATATTTTGCTGAAAAAGACTATAAAAATGCTTTATCTTTATATGAAGAGATAGGAAAAAATAAAAATTATCAAAAGGATTATAGAGAGGGGGCAAACTATTGGAAACTACAATGTTATTTGTATTTAAATAACAGAGAGAACTTTTTAAAAGAGAGTGAGGAGTTTGCAAAAGTTTATCCAAAATCATCTTATATAAAAAATCTTATGATAATAAGAGGAAAGATCTTAGTTGAAGATGGAAAATTGGATGTAGCTTTAGAGGAATATAAAAAATTATATTCAAAATTAAAAACTAATGAAGAAAAAGATTTAACATTGGAAAAAATTATAGATATTTCTCTTATGACTGATGAGAAAAAAGAGGTAAAAACTTGGATAGATAAACTAAATGATAAATATAAAAAAGCTTATTATAGTTCAATCTATTATAGAAATAATGATATGTTAGAAGAGGCTAGAAAATCAGAAAAAATATTATTAGAAACAAATACATACAAAGATTATGCTCTTAAAAACTTAGCAGATGATGAGTATTCAAATAAAAACTATAAAGAGGCTTTAAAATATTATCAAGAACTGGATAAATTAGATGTTAGTTCATATAAAGATTATGCTTTGTTTATGATAGGAGATATATATTCTAGAGATAATAAAAATGAGGATGCAGTTGTTATTTTAACAAAAGTTTTTGTTTTATATCCTCAAAGTGATTATGTAATTCCTTCAAAGATAAAGATAGCTGAGATTTTTGAAAAAACAAAAGATTATGACAAAGCTATAAAGGCATATAAAGAGATTGATGAAAATCCAAAAGCTAGTGGTTACCACGAATTTATAATTGAAAAATTATTATATATTAGCTTACAACAAGATAAGAAATCAGAAGTTTTAAAATATTATGATGTTTTGAATTCTATTAGTCCAAATGTAGCTTCAAAATATAAGGAGATAGTAGATCAAATAAAAAATGTTGAGGCAGAAAAAGAAGCTCAAAAACAAGCTGAATTAAATGAAAAATCAAAAGAAAAAAGTTCTGAAACAAAAGTAAATAATGAGAGCACTCAAGTTAAAGGACTTAAAAAAACAGAAGAAAATAAATCAATAGAAACATCTAATGAAATAAAAAACTAAAATTAATTGGAGGAAAAAATGAAAAAGACAGTTTTATTATTAATGCTAGCAATGAGTTTAGGAATTTATTCTGCTGAAACAAAAACTCCAGAGAATAATGTTACAATAGGTAAAGAGGTAACAGGAGTAAATAAAGATACCTTAGAAGTAAGAGATATAAAAGAAGAAAATGTAGTTTTAGATCAAGAAAAAGTAGATGCCACTAGACTTAATGTATCTAATAAAAAATTAAAAGAGGAAAAAGAGGCAAATTTACTTAGAGAAGATGAAAAACTAAGAAAAGAATTATCAGGGGAAGTTGAAAAAGAATCATCTCCTTGGAAAATTATATTAGGAGTATTAGCAGTAATAGGAATAGCAGTAGCTTTATAATTTAATTGGGAGGAAAAAAATATGTACTGGATTGAAAAAGGTGGAGTTTTAATGTACTTTATAGCAGTTATGTCTATATTAGGGACTACTGTTATTATAGAAAGAATGATTTACTTCTTTTTATCAGAGAGAAATAAATTTGATGATATAAGAGATGGATTTCAAAAATGTTTAGAAAATAAAGATGTAGATGGAGCTATCAAATTTTTAGAAAATTCAAAATCAGCTAGTGGTAGAGTTATTGAAGAAGTTATTTCTCTTTGGGCTGAAACAAAAACAACAAATCTTACTACATTAGAAGAAAAAGCTAGAGAATCAGCTTTATCTGAAATTACTCGTTTAGAGAAAAATATGTGGATATTATCAATGGTTGCTCACGTAACTCCTCTTATTGGACTTTTAGGAACAGTAACAGGAATGATCAAAGCTTTCCAAGCAGTTGCTATCCACGGAACAGGAGATGCAGCAGTATTAGCTGAAGGAATATCAGAGGCATTATTTACAACAGCAGGAGGATTATTTGTAGCTATACCAGCTATGATAATTTATAATTATTATAATAAAAAAATAGATAATATTATAAATGATATGGAAAAAGCAAGTACAGAAGTGATCAATTACTTTAGGAGATAGTTATGAAGATAGAAAGATATAAAAGAAGAAATAATCAGAATATTATTCTTGAAATGACACCTCTTATTGATATTGTCTTCCTTCTATTAATATTTTTCTTGGTAGCAACAACTTTTGAAGATATTGATACAGGAATAAAAATAGATTTACCACAATCAACAATAAGAGAGGTAAAAACTGTTAAAGAGGTTCAACTTAGTTTAACAAATTCAAAAGAAATATTTATAAAATATCAAGAAGGAAAAGAAAATAAAAAAGTTCCTGTAAAAAAAGTTAATTTAAAAAGAGAACTTGCTAAAGTATTGTCAGAATCTGATAATAAAGCTGTGGTAATAAGTGGAGATAAAACTCTTGATTATGGTTATATAGTTGAGATAATGACACTTTCAAAAGAAGCAGGAGCAGAGCAACTAGATATAGATACAGTATTTCAAAAATAGGAGTTGAAGAAAATGGGAATTAAAAAAAATGATTTGATTTCGTTTATTATAGCTTCAGCTCTTAACATAGCCCTTATAATATTGTTGCCCAATTTAAAAACAGAAGATGTAGGGAATAAAAAATTAAAAGTTGGATTGGTAGCTTTAGAAAAAGAAAAAACTTATTCTAAAGAAAATAATAAAACTCTTCCAGCTAAGAAAAAAGCAGAGAAGAAAGAAACTTTGAATACAACAACAGATAAAGTGGTAGAAAAAAAAGTAGAAGTTAAAAAAGAAAAAAATCTAGATTTAATAGAACTTTCAAAATCTATAAAAGCACCATCTTTTGAAGTTATGACAGTATCCAAGGAAAAAGCTTTAAAGAAAAATAGCCAACTAGAAGACGCAGCAATGTCTTATAAGAAAGAGCTTAAGTATGAAAGAGAAGATAAACCAGGATTAGAAAAAGAAAAATCAGTTTTTAGTGATTCTAAAATAATAGATAAAATAATGTCGGATAAGGAAGATGAGAATTTAACTATAAATTCTGATCAATCACTTTCTTTTGAAAATATAAAAGTTGATAAAGGAAGAGTAGAAGGACTTCCTAGTGGTTACAAATTAGGACTAGAAGATGGAGATATAATTGCTAGATGGGATTCTTCAAATAAAGAGCCTGTTTATCCAGAAAAAGCAGAACTTAAAGGATTACAAGGAACTGTAAAAGTTCAGCTTGATGTAAATGAAAGAGGAGAAGTTTTAAGCCTTACAATAATTAAAGGAAGTGGAGTTCCAGAGATTAATAAAGCCATTGAAAATATAGGGCGTACTTGGAAAATATATTTAAGTAAACATGGCTTGAGAATAAAAGGAAAAGTAATATTAGATTATTCTTTTAAATTAAAGGGTGTTTAGGAAAGAAAGTAGAAGGAGAGTTAGATGAATATATTAGGATTTAGGATAGACAGCAATCTTAGAGAAAAATTAGAAAATAATATTGATAATGAAATTAAAGTTGTTGAAAATGTAACAGACTTTATAGAAGCTTTAAAAGAAAGAAGATATGAGTGTGTTTTAGTAGAAGAGATGCAACTTCCAGTTGAGACTTTAATCAATATCATAAAAAAAATAGAGGAATTTCAGAAAAAAGCTGTTATAATAGTTTTAGGACAAAGTTCTAATTTAAAAGTTGTAGCAGGAAGTATAAAAGCAGGAGCTTATGACTATATCTTAAAACCAATGGAAAATGAAGAGATAGTTAAAATTATTGAAAAATCTGTAAAAGATCACAAACTTATGGCAGAAAGAGTAGATAAAAATAAAAATACTGGTGAAAGATTAATAGGACAAACTAAAGAGATAGTTGAAGTATATAAAAAAATTGGAAAGGTTGCTATAAGTAGAGTTCCAGTTTTAATAGTTGGAGAAAAAGGAACTGGAAAAAAATCAGTAGCTACTTCAATTCATCAATTTAGTGATTCAGCTAAAAAGCCATTTATCAGTATTAACTGTACTTCATTCCAAAACTCTTTATTAGAGAGAAGATTATTTGGATATGAAAAAGGAGCTTTTGAAGGAGCTATCTTTTCTCAAGCGGGAGATTTAGAAAAAGCAAATGGTGGAACTTTACATTTAGGTAACATAGAGTTTTTAAATCTAGATATTCAATCTAAAATACTTTACCTTTTACAAGAAAAAGAATTTTTTAGAATGGGTGGAGCAGACCCTATAAAAACAGATATTAGAATAATAGCAACAACAAGTGCAAACTTAGAAGAGGCTATTGCCAATGGAACTTTTATAGAGGAACTTTATCATAAATTAAAAGTTTTAGAGATAACTATACCACCTTTAAGAGAAAGAAAAGATGATATTCCTTTTATTATTGATAAATATTTATCAGAATGTAATTCAGAATTAAATAAAGCTGTTAAAGGGGTTAGTAAGCCTGCAATTAAAAAGATAATGAGATATGATTGGCCAGGAAACGTAACAGAATTAAAAAATGCTATAAAATCTGCAGTAGCTTTATGTAGAGGAAGTTCAATTCTTGTGGAGGATTTACCAAATAATGTTTTAGGAAATAGACCAATTAAAAGAAAAGGCGACATACAAGATTGGATATTAGCTGACTGGATTGAAGGAGAAATTTCTGCTTTTCAAGCCACTGGAAAAGGTGCTTATTATGCCAATGTAATTTCCAAAGTAGAGAAAGAACTTATAAGACAAGTTTTAGAAATTACAAGTGGAAAGAGAGTAGAAACTGCTGAAATATTAGGAATAACTAGAAATACTTTAAGAACAAAAATGGGTAATTATGAATTAGAATAATTATTCAATGGGAGAAAAAATTATGCATATGACACTATATAGAAAATATAGACCTAAAACTTTTGAAGAGGTAGCTGGAGAATCAGATATAATAAAAACTTTAAAAAATTCTTTAGATAATAATAAACTAGCTCACGCTTATCTTTTTAATGGTCCAAGAGGAGTAGGAAAAACTACATCAGCAAGACTTATAGCAAAGGGTGTAAACTGTTTAAAAAATGGAATAAGTAGCACTCCTTGTAATGAGTGTGAAGCTTGTAAAGAGATAGATAGAGGAAATTTTATTGATCTTATTGAGATAGATGCTGCTTCTAATAGAGGAATAGATGAGATAAGAGAATTAAAAGATAAAATAAATTACAGACCTTCAAAGGGAAGAAAAAAAATATATATTATAGATGAGGTTCATATGCTAACAAAAGAGGCTTTCAATGCTCTTTTAAAAACTTTGGAAGAGCCACCTGAGCACGTAATTTTTATTTTAGCAACGACTGAACCGGATAAGATTTTACCAACTATAATATCAAGATGCCAAAGATATGATTTTAAAACTTTAAGCTACCAAGAGATAAAAAATAAACTTTCGGATATTTGTGAAAAAGAAAATATAAAAATAGATGATGGAAGTTTAGAGGTTATCTATGAGGCTTCTGGTGGAAGTATGAGAGATGCTATCTCTATTTTAGAGAGGGTAGCAGTATCAAATTTAGGACAAGAAATAACTGAGGAAGATGCAAGTAAAACAATAGGAATTACTTCAAAAAATCTTTTACAGAATTTTTATGATATAATAAAGGGTAACTCTTTACAAAAAGGGGTAGAATTTTTAGAAAATCTTTGGATAGAGTCTGTCGATATAGAAAAGTTTTTTAAAGATTTTGCTAAATTTATAAAAGATGAAACTTATAAGGGAAATATTGAGATAGAAAAAGGACTAAAAATAATTGGTGATACCTTTGATAGTCTAAATAAATTTAAATATGAAGAGGATAAAAGATTACTTGGATATGTTGTATTAAATAATATTTTAAATAATCAAATAAAATTAAAAGAAGAGGTTATTTATAAAGAGGTTGTAGTCGAAAATAAAAATACTGAACAGGAAAATAAAGTAATTGCTAAAGAACCATCAATAACAATTGAAGATGTAAAAGGAAAATGGAATGAGATATTAAAATTAGCTAAGAATGAAAAGCCTACATATAGAGCATTTTTATCTGATGCCTTCCCTTTGAAAATAGATGGAGAGAATCTTTATATAGGATTTAGAGAAAATGAATTTTCAAAGGAACAGATGGAAACAGACTACTATAATATACCATTCCAAGAAATAGTACAAAAAGTTACTAATACAAAATTAAAATTACATTATTTATTTAAGAAAGATAGAAATATAGTAGAAAAGAAAAAAGAAAATATGACACAGGATATAGTTGCATATTTTTCAGGGGAGTAGGAGTTAATGATAATAAAAGATAAAAGTGTTATTAATATTGCTGGGATAATAAGAACAGTTATAACATCTTTTTTAATATTTAATATAGCTATGTTATTTCCTTTAACAAGTTTTGTATTTCCAATTTATAAAATAAGAGCTAATAGTAAATTTGATAAAAGAGAGATTTTAATAATAAATATAATTCTATTTTTACTTATTGGATTTATTAGTAAATTAACCCTTATGTTTTATGTATCATTGTTTTTAGTTTTTGAAATGTTTTATTATTTCTTTGAAAATTTAAAAATAAAGATAAAAACTTTTGATAGAATTATAATTACAGCTTTAGTTTCAACTGTCCTTTTGCTATTTTTCTTAAGATATGCTGGAAGTACTTTGGACTTATTAAAAACTAAAATAAATGATATATATGTAAATCAGTATGGAATAAGTGAAAGAGATGTAAATATAATATTTGCTTATATGAAAAAATATGAGGTATTTTTATTATATATTTATACAGGAATAATGGGATATTTTACTTATTTTTCTTTAAAAAAAGATAGATATAAAAATTGGAAAATATCATACCAATGGATTATACTATATATAGTAGCATTTTTTATAAGTAGGTATGCACATTTTGGAAAGGGTATGTCACTTAATGTGATAGCTATGATAAAGGTGACGTATGCTATGTATGGAGTAAAACTAATACATAAACTAATTAATAGCAAACTAAATAATGTTGCTCTAAGTCAGATAGGTGCACTTCTTTTGGGATTTTATTTTTCAGGATTTGCATTTGTTATAGGAGCATTAGAGTGCTTTGATTTTATAAAAATACATGTGATAAAACTTAACAATGGAGGAAGAAAATAATGGCAAAAATACAAGTTATTTTAACACAAGATGTAGCAGGACAAGGAAGAAAAGGAGATTTAATATCTGTTTCTGATGGTTATGCAAAAAACTTTATATTAAAAAATAATAAAGGGATAATAGCTACTGCTGAAGAATTAAAAAGAATAGAAAATCAAAAGAAAAAAGATGAAAAAAGAAATGAAGAGGAAAAAAATAAAGCTATTCTTTTAAAAGAAAGATTAGAAAAAGAGAAATTAGTTATTGAAGTAAAAGTTGGAGAAAATGGAAAATTATTTGGAGCTATAACAAACAAAGAAGTTTCTGCTGAATTAGAAAAAAAATTCGCAGTTAAAATTGACAGAAAAAAAATAGAATGTAGCATAAAAGCATTAGGAGAACATAAAGCTGTATTAAAGTTACACCCAGAAGTTAAAGCTGAGATAACTGTAGTTACAAAAGGGTAGAAATGGACGAAAAGATAGAAAAGTTTAAAACCGTACCAAGCAGTATGGAAGCAGAAAAATCTGTACTGGGAGGAATATTCTTAAAGCCAGATTCTTTTGGAGAGGTTATAGGAATTATTGGTAGAGATGATTTTTATAAGGTAGCTCATAGATATGTTTTTGAAGCTATGAGTCAATGTTATAGTAGTCAAGAAAGTATAGATCCAATTTTAATAATAGATAAATTAAAAAAAATGGGAAAATATGAAGAGATTGGTGGAGATGCACTTTTAATGGATATAATAAAAGGTGTACCCACAGCAGCCAATTTATTATTTTATGCCAAAATAATAAAAGAAAAAGCTCTTCTTAGAAGTTTAGGTGAGGCTGGAACTAAAATTGTAGAGATGGCCTATGATGGCTATGATGATGCTGATGTTATTTTAGATAAAGCAGAGGGGCTTATATTTAAAATTGCAGAGAATAAAGATTCAAAAGATATTATAAATATAAGAGAGGCTATAACTGAAGAGCTAAAAAGATTGGAAGTTATAGTAAGAAATAAGGGAGCAACAACAGGGATTTCATCTGGATTTACTGTCTTTGATGAAAAAACAAGTGGTTTCCATCCTTCTGATTTAATAATATTAGCAGCTAGACCTTCAATGGGAAAAACAGCTTTTGCTTTAAATATAGCTCTCACAATGGCAGCGAGAGAGGAAAAAGGAGTCTTATTATTTAGTTTAGAGATGTCAAGTGCTCAACTATTACAAAGACTTTTAGCTATTCAATCAGGAATAGGATTACAGAAAATAAGAAACGGTTTTTTAACTGATGATGAGTGGGGAAAAATAGGTATTGCCTGTGGACAATTATCTGAGGCGAAAATTCATATAGCAGATACCCCAAGTGTAAATGTTTTAGAAATAAGATCAATAGCTAGAAAATTAAAAGCTATGGGAAGACTTGATGCAATAATAATAGACTATTTACAACTTATAAAAGGGACTGGAAGAGGGGATAACAGACAGCAAGAAATCTCTGATATTTCAAGAGCATTAAAAGGAATAGCGAGAGAACTTGATGTACCAATCATAGCTTTATCACAGCTTTCCAGAGCTCCAGAACAAAGAGCAGATAGAAGACCAATGCTTTCAGACTTAAGAGAGTCAGGAGCAATAGAACAAGATGCCGATATGGTAGTGTTCTTGTATCGTGATGATTATTATAATGAAAATACGGATGAAAAGGGTATTACAGAAGTAATAATAGGTAAACAAAGAAATGGACCGGTAGGAACAGTTAAACTTAGATTCTTCCACGAGATCACTAAGTTTGGAGATTATACTACTAAGATAGATTAAGTTTTAATAGATAGAAGGAGATATAATGAAAAAAGTAGAATTATTAGCTCCAGCAGGAAATATAGAAAAAATGGAAATGGCTTTCCACTATGGTGCTGATGCAGTATTTTTAGGAGGAAAGGCTTTCAATTTAAGAGCTGGAAGTAACAATTTTTCTGATGAAGAATTAATAAAAACAGTAAATTATGCTCATAGTTTAGGGAAAAAAGTTTATGTAACTTTAAACGTAATTCCTCATAATGAAGAGTTAGAAGACTTACCTGAGTATGTAAAATTTTTAGAAGAGATAAAAGTAGACGGAGTTATTGTTGCTGATCTTGGAGTATTCCAAATAGTAAAACAAAACTCAAATCTTTCAATCAGTGTAAGTACACAAGCAAGTAATACGAACTGGGTATCAGTAAAAGCTTGGAGAGATATGGGAGCAAGAAGAGTAGTTCTTGCAAGAGAGATCTCTTTAGAAAATATAAAAGAGATAAAAGCAAAAGTTCCAGATATTGAAATAGAGGTATTTATTCACGGAGCTATGTGTATGTCTATCTCTGGAAGATGTCTTCTAAGTAACTATATGACAGGAAGAGATGCTAATCGTGGAGATTGTGCTCAATCTTGTAGATGGAGATACTCTTTAATGGAAGAAAAAAGACCTGGAGAATATATGCCAGTATTTGAAGATGAACATGGAACATTTATTTTCAGTTCTAAAGATCTATGTACAATAAGAATGATAGATGAAATATTAGCTGCTGGTGTAGATTCATTAAAAATTGAAGGAAGAATGAAAGGTATATATTATGTTGCCAATGTTGTAAAAACATATAGAGAAGCAATAGATAAATATTATGCTGGAAATTATTCTTTTGAAGAAAAATGGATAAAAGAGCTTGAGTCAACATCTCATAGATTATATACAGAGGGATTCTATCACGGAAGACCTGGAGCAGAAGCTCAAAACTATAATGATAGGAATTCATATAGCCAAACTCACCAACTTGTAGCAAAGGTTATAGAAAAAATTGGAGATAATCAATATGTTCTTGCTATAAGAAATAGACTTGAAAGTGGTGAAGAGTTAGAAGTAGTAACTCCTAAGTATGATCCAAGAAAAATAGTTTTACCAAAAATGACATTGATAGGAAAAAATGGACATGAAGAGGAAACTACTGTGGCAAATCCAAATTCTGTTGTAAGAATAACTCTTGATGCGGATATGGAAGTTTTAGATATGATTAGAAGATATAAAGAGGAAGCATAGTATTTAATTAATAAAAAATAAAGAGTTAGAAAGTTGCTAGAAATAGTAGTTTTCTAGCTCTTTTTATTTTGAAAAAATAAAAATATTAGAAGATATTAAAAAATTATATTATTTAATAAAAAATATAAATAAAAAATTAGTAAATTAATTATTTAAAAGTTAATAAAAATTAATTTTAATAAGGAAGTAGGAGTATTCTAGATTAGAAATATAAAACTAGAATAAAAAAATTATAATCTGTTTTTTATAATAAATCTAATATAATTTTGATAATTATAAACTTTTTTAGATTATTATAAAAATATAGATTCAAGTATAAGAAATAGTTAAACTAAATAAAATTTCATAGAGGTTATTAAAAATAAAAGTGTAAATTAATAGAAGTAAGTATAGTAAATGGGAAGATATTTTATATAAAAAACACTTGAAAAATAAAAATAAAAGTAATATAATACGAAAAATAATAATATATTAAGATAAAAGGAGAGTTTATGAAAGAAAAGTATGGAGTTAAAAAATTAATATTGTTTAATCAAATGTTAATAATATTGGTGGTTTTTGGAGAAAGAATATTTTTTAAATATTATGAATATGAAGAAGTTCTTTATGAGTCAGATATAAATAGTTTTTTAAAATTTCTTTTTAATCCAGTGATGTATTTTACTTGGATAATGTTTTTAATTGTAGTAATTTTATGTATTTTATATATAACTTGGTTAAAAGTTGAAATTAATTTAGAGGAAAAATCTATTAATATAAAAATATTTAAAAATATCTCTTATTATGATATTGAGAAGATAAAAATAAAAGAAAATAATAAAAAAAGAGAAATAGTTATATTTGAAAAAAATGGAAAGAAATATGAAATTTTTTCAAGACTTTTATCAAAAGAAGAAGAATTAATAGAAAGCCTAAAAAGAGAATTTAAAGAAAAAGTAGAGATTAGTCAAGAAAAGATAAGTTTAAATGGAAAGAGAATTATGTTTTTTATTATTTTGGGGATATTTTTATTTTTTGGTATTAAGGCTATAATAAAGATGGATGATGAGTATCAAAAAAATTATAAAGATAGAATAGGATATTTTGGACAAGGAATAGAGGTTACTGTAAAAGAAACTGAAGATGGAAGAGTTGAAACTCCACAAAGATATGGGGAAATACATGGAATAGTAAAATATTATAATAAGGATAATAAACTTGTAAAAACTGAAAAAATAAAAAAATATGAACTTTATGAAACAAAAGAATATGATGAATCAGGTAATCTTATTAGTGAAATTAACTATGAAACAGGTGAAAGAAAATATTATTCAAATAATAAACTTATAAAATTAATAGAAAAAAATAAAAATGAGATGATAGAAAAAAATTATTACGAATCAGGTAATCTTAAAGATGAAATGATAAATAACGGTAGGGCGGATAATTTTAGAGTTTATTCTCCAGATGGAAAATTGATAAAAGAAGTTAAAGGGGATCGTTTATCAGAAACTATTCAAAAGAAATTATATTCTAATGGTAATATTTTTTATGAAGAGATAGAGGATGTAAAAAATAAAAAATTAGAAAGAGCAGTATATCATTCAAATAAAAAACTTTTTATAAAATTATATTCAAAAAAAGAAAATAAAATAAGAACTTATTTTGCAGATGTTTATGATGAAGATGGAAAATTAGTAATCAAAGAAACTTTAAAAAAGGATGAAGATAAAGTAGTGCAAGAGATTTTGGATGAAACAGGAAAAGTTAAAGCAAGAAATAAAGTTTCAGATTTATATAATGATTCTTTTTGTTTTAAAGGAAATATTTTCTTGATAGATCAAAATGGTATGTACTATGAAAATGAAGAGAAAGTAAAAGAAGAAGAGGAAAAATTAAAAGAAACTTTAAGAAAATTCTAGGAGGGAAAATGAGAAAAAAAATAGGAATTATTTTTTTAGGAATTTCAATTTTAGCTTTTTCTAAGCCAGAGATAGTCTATGATGAAGAGACTAAAAAACCTCTTAATGGATATATAGAATACACGGATAAAGAAACTAATAAAAAGGTTATAGAAGAAGATTATAGAGAGGGAATAATAACAGAAAAAAGAGAGTATTATAACAGTGGAGTTATTAAAAGTATTTCTAAGTATGATGAGGGGGAAATTTATTTAGAAAAGAATTTTTTTGAAGATGGAAAACTTTCATTAAAAAAAATATATAAAGATGGTGTAGCAAGAACAACATTGGATTTAGATAGTGATGGTATAAAAGTTGAAGTTTCAGAGGATTACAGAGTTCAAAAACAAACAAATGAGAAAGGATTTGTTAGAGTTTTTTATAAAGAAAATGATATTTTTGAGGAACCATCTAAAGATATACTAGAAAAAACTTGGGATAAAGAGGTTGAGGAAGAAGAAAAAGAGACTGGTACTGTAAATTATAAAAGAGAATATAGATATGGAATTTTAGAGAAAGAAAGTTATTCTGAAGTAGGTAATGGATTTAGTAAAGAGGTAAATAAAAAATTAGAGGATAATATATTATCAGTAAATGAAGAAACAAAAAAACTTGAAAAAGACTTTTCACTACCAAGAATAGAGGAGAGAGAAGTAAAATATTTTCCTAATGGTAATAAAAAATATGAAAAAATTTCAAAAAAAGGAAATGATAATAAACTTTATGAAGAAGAGAGAGTTTATGATGAAAGTGAAAAAATTCTAACAGAGAAAAAATATGTAAATAATGATTTAAAAGATTCTTTTCAAGACAAAGATTATAAAAAGTATAAAGAAGAAAAAGAGAATAAAAATTATAAAATAAAATATTCTAATGGAAAAATAGCTTATGAAAAAGAAAGTCTAAAAAATGGAATAGAAAAAGAGAGATATTTTACTAAAAAAGGAGTTTTAACTTTTGAAAGTGAATCTTATCCAGAAATTTATAAAATAACTGTTAAAAAAATGGCTGATGAAAGCAGAGAGGAGTCTGTTGTAAGAAAACTTAAAAATTTAAAAAAATATTTAGAAGATGGAAAACTTTTCTATGAGGAAAGATTTGAAGATAATAATGAGAGTATAAAATTTTTTAAGACAAGTTATTATAAAAATGGAAAAATAAATTTTAGAGAGGCAGAAACTATAATAAAATCTTCAAGAAAAAGAAGTTATAAAATAGAAAAATATTCAGAAGATGGAAAGCTTATAAGAAGTATCTACCACGATGATAAAGAGATTAATAAAAAATTTTATGATAAGAATCAAAAATTAAAGTATGAAAAGGTTTTAAAAGAGGAAAAAGAAAAGACAGTAGATAATAGTATATACTATTATGAAAATGGAAAAATTAGAAAAGAAAATGAGGCTATCTCAACTTATACAAGTGATAAATTTACTACACGGATTTATAATATCAATGGGGAACTAGAAAAAGAATACAATTAATAGGAGAATAAATGGAAAAACTACTGAAAAATGTTTTTGATTTTATAAAAAATAATAAGTTAAGAGTATCAATAGCAACAGCTTTTTTGACTTTTATATATTTATTTGTAAATAGACAATTAATAGAATTTATGTATAGTAATTTTGGAAGAAATTTAGTAGTAATATTAAATACAGTTTTTAATATGTTTATAATTTCTTCTATTTATTTTATACTATTTAAAATAAATAGGGAAGAAAATTCTAAAATCCCAGAAAGAAAAGGAGAAAAAGTAAAGAAATTTTTAATTTTATTTCTAATCTTGATAGGTTTTGAATATTTGAATATCTTTGTTGAAAGTATAAGAAAATTTTATGATATGTTTTTTTATGTTAAAGTAGGATATTATCAAATAAGATTAATAGAAAAGTTTAAATTAATGATGTTTACATACTTATACATTTTTGGTCTAATTATTTATGTAGTAGGAAAGACATTGTGTTTAGTTTCTATATTTACAATTTTAGGAGATAAGGGAGAGAGCAAAATTTCCATAGTTAATATATTCAAACATTTTTCAAAAACAGTATCTAAAAGAGTTCTTATTTTTATAAGTTTAATATATTTGTATGTAACTAATATTTTAAAACAGAGAGGGTTTTTATTCTTTGAAAATCAAATGGACGACGGGATATTTGTAAACTCTAATTTATTCCCTCTAGAAAGTCCAATGAGATTTCCCTATTTAATAGGAGCTTTTGGTGCAATTATAATTTTAATTTTAATAAAAACTATATTAGATAGAGATGAAATCCTATCTACAACTAAAGCATTAAGAGGTAAGAATTTAAAGTATTATTTTATAAATATGTTTTCTACAATTGTTGTACCAGGGATATTTTTTCTTTTATTATACAAAGTTTTTAATTACTTTGTTTATGAAATAGATAATCAAGGTAATTTCTTAATTTCTATTTTAAGTAGAATATTTATGGGAGCAGTGGTATTATTCCTTTTTTTAATTCAGGAATTTATAACTTATAAAATTAGTTTTAAAGATTTAGGAAAAGATATAAAGATTTCTTTTGAAAAATTTTTAAAAGCAATGAATTTTACTCTGAAACTTACTTTAGTACTTTTGACATTCCTTAGTAGAAGATATGTAATAAGAATAATTGTTTTATCTATAATATTAAAAATAATTGTTTTATTCACAAATGAGGGTAATCTTAGTATTTTATTAACAATTGGATATTTAACTATAGGTTTTATAATATATGTATTTTATATTTTATTTTCAATAGAAAGTATATCTGTACTAATGAGAAATGAAAATATAAGTTTTGAATTTATAGAAAGATTTTTTGATTTAAAGGTTAGAACTATATTGTTAATTATACCATCTTATTTTCTTCTTTCAATAGGATATACACAAACCATTTTAAGAGCTAATACTTATATATTTTCTTTTTTATTTTTAACAATGAGATATTATATTAATTTAAGTTTGTGTGATTATTATTTAAGAGAGGGTAAAAATGATGAAATGAGAAAAGAAAGGAAAAAAGATAAAAAATAAAAAATAGGAGATGCCGATGGAAAAAAATAAAAAATTTAAATTAATTATTCTTAGTTTAATTATTTTAAGTATCGCAATAGAATTTGTTCCATATATT
>NZ_JARHZE010000015.1 GCF_029258315.1 Fusobacterium sp.
TGATAGAAAGATAAGTAATTGGAGTGGTGGAGTTACTAAAGAGCTATATATTTACCCAGAAGATGGAAATTATCAAAAAAGAGATTTTAAATTTAGAATAAGTATTGCCACAACAGAGTTAGAAACATCTATTTTTACTAAATTAGAAAATACCAATAGGGTAATATCTATTTTAGATGGAACTATGGAGCTAGATCATATAGGACACCATACTATTACTTTGGAAAAATATCAAATAGATAGATTTTACGGAGAGTGGGAAACACATTCAAAAGGAAAAGTAACAGATTTTAATCTTATGATAAAGAATGGAAAGGGAGATTTTTTCTTTGAGGAAATATTAGATAAGAAAGAGATTAATTTTTCTGAAAAAATAAAAAGCATAAATTTTGTATTTTGTATCTCAGGGGAACTAGAAGTAGAAAAAGCAAAAATAAATGAAGGTGAAATACTAATAACAGATGAAAAAAATATTACTATAAATTCTAAAAAAGGAAAAATTTTTTATGGATATGTAGAGATATAAAAGGAGAAAATATGAAAGAGTTGTGGAATGGTAGATTCGATAGTAACGAAGAAATAGATTTAAGACTTTGGCAAGTGATAAAAGAGTTTGATAGTTCTTTCAAGGGGGAAGGAATTTGTTTTGTAGGTTATGATACAGATGATGGAGTAGAAAGAAATCAAGGAAGAGTGGGAGCTAAAGATGGTTCAAATGCAATAAGAAAAGCGATTCAATCTTTTCCTAAAGTAGAGGGGCTAGAGATATATGATTACAAAAATTTATCTAGCAAAGTTTTAGAAGAGGCACAAAAAGAATATTCAGAAAAAATTATGAATGTTATAAAAGCAGGAATGTTCCCAATAGGATTAGGTGGAGGACATGATATAGCTTATGGTTCATATAGTGGAATAAGAAAAGCATATCCAGATAAAAAAATAGGAATAGTTAATTTTGATACTCATTTAGATATTAGACCATATGATAATGGACCAACATCAGGAACATCTTTTAAACAAATTTTAGATAATGATAAAAATGCGAAATATTCTATTGTAGGATTTAAAAAACAAGGAAATACAAAAAGATTAATAGATACAGCAAAAGCATATAATACATTGATACTTGATGAAGAAGATGAAGAAGAGTATATAAAAGAAGAGTTATTAAAATATGTAGAAACAGTTGATATAGTGTATGTAAGTTTTTGTATGGATGTTTTTGATGCTCCATATGCTCCAGGAGTTTCAGCCCCAACAATAATGGGACTTGATCCAAAGAAAGGAAAGAGAATATTAAGAAGCTTAATGGACACAGGAAAAGTTGTCTGTGTAGACTTTGCAGAAGTAAATCCACAGTATGATATAGATAGTAGAACAGCAAAATTAGCAGGTTGTCTAGCTTATGATATTATGTTAAATAAATCTAAATAATAAAATGAGGAGGAATTTATGAACTTTAGTTTTGATAGTTTAGGAGTTGTTTTAGGATTTGATATGATAGGAACAATAGCGATGGGATTAATTTCTTTATTTATAGGAAAGAAATTAAAAGAAAAATTAACATTTTTAGATCGTTTTGGAATACCAGCTGCAGTAATAGGGGGAATTTTATTTGCTGTTGTTCATTTATTAGTTAGAGTAATACATATAGGAAGCATTTCTTATGATACAACATTACAAACACCATTTATGGTAGTGTTCTTCACAACTATAGGGTTAGGTTCTTCAATAGCAGGTTTAAAAAAAGGAGGAAAGTTATTAATAGTTTTCTGGATACTTAGTGGAATAATGACATTAATGCAAACTGTTATAGGAGTTAGTCTTGCAAAAGTAACAGGAATAAATCCTTTACTAGGTGTTATGGCAGGATCTGTATCTATGTCAGGGGGACATGGATCAGCTGGTGCTTTTGGTCAAACAATAGAGGAATTGGGGGTAACGGGTGGATTAACAGTAGCTTTATCAGCAGCGACATTTGGTCTTATAGCAGGAGGACTTTTAGGATCACCTTTAGCAGTGCATTTAATTAAAAAATTTAATTTGAAGCCTAAAGATATTGTAAATAAAGAAGAAGTCCAAAAGAAAGATAATACAGAAAAGAAAGAAATTACATTAACTTCGATGATGAGTCATGTTTCAATGTTATCAATTGTTATGACAATAGGAATAGCATTAAGTACTTTATTAAAATCTAAATTAGGAATAGCTTTACCATCTTATGTTGGTGCTATGTTTACTGCTATTATATTTAATAATTTAAATATAAAATTTAAATGGTTAGATTTAGATAGAAATTTAATAAACATTATAGGAGAGACATCATTAAATATTTTTTTATCAATGGCATTAATTTCTTTAAAATTATGGGAACTTGCGGCATTAGCTATACCATTATTAATAATTTTGTTTTCTCAAGTATTATTTATGTGGGTATATACAAGATTTATTGTTTTTAAAGCAATGGGTGGAGATTATGACGCAGCAGTTATGGTTTCTGGAATGTGTGGCTCTGGTTTAGGTGCAACAACAAATGCTATGATAAATATGGGAGAAATAAGTGGAAAGTATGGATATACAGTAAATCCTTATTTGATAGTTCCATTAACTGGAGCATTTTTAATAGATATTTTTCAAATGCCAGTAATATTAACTGCAATTAATATGTTTAAATAATAAAAGAAAGAGTTGTAGTTTTTGCTACAACTCTTTTTTCTATATATTTTCAAGTTTTTTACCATCAATAGAGATAGTGACAACTTGCCAAGGGATAAATTTTCCACTATTTTTTAAGGCATTTACAGCAGCTCTTTCGATTCCACCACAACAAGGGACTTCCATTCTTACAACTGTTAAAGATTTTATATTATTATTTTTTATAATTTCTGTTAATTTTTCCTCATAATCTCCAGAGTCTAACTTAGGACAACCTATAAGAGTTATTCTGTTTTTTATAAATTCATTATGGAAATTACCATAGGCAAAAGCTGTACAATCAGCAGCAATTAAAAGATTAGCTCCATCAAAGTAAGGAGCATTTATAGGTACAAGTTTTATCTGTACAGGCCATTGTTGCAATTTACTTTGTATAGTGCTCTCTTCAAAATTCTCTTTTTCACTTGAAGAAACTTTTATTATTTTTGAATTTGAACCAGGGCAACCAAAATGAGGTTTAATAACTTTTATTTGATTTCCCGGACAACCACCAGAAGAACAGTCAGATTTCTTTTTTTGAGCCATATTTAATTTTACAGCCTCTTCATCATAAGGAAGAGCCTCTCTTTCTTCAAAAGAGATGGCGTTAGTATGACAAGAAGGTAGACAATCTCCAAGTCCATCACAATAATCATCTCTTAAAAGTTTAGCTTTTCCATTTACAAGTCCGATAGCTCCCTCGTGACAGGCTTTTACACAAGCACCACAACCATCACACTTATTTTCA
Source organism: Fusobacterium sp. (assembly GCF_029258315.1). Classification (GTDB taxonomy): domain Bacteria; phylum Fusobacteriota; class Fusobacteriia; order Fusobacteriales; family Fusobacteriaceae; genus Fusobacterium_B. Next base: position 3,443 of record NZ_JARHZE010000015.1, read on the forward strand.
TCTATTTTTATAACCTTTCTTATCATAAAATACTCCTAAAAACTTTTAATTTATATGTAGATTATAATATAAAAATTATAAAAAAGATGTTGCATTGGCAACTAAAAAATTATTTAAAAAGTGTGAAATGATTTTTATTATAGTCCAGTATTTTTTGTTTTTTCAAAGTGCTAAGCTCCCTAGATAAAGCACTTCTATCAACAGATAGATAATCAGCTAATTCTTGTCTATCATATTTAATATCAAAAGAGTTACTTTTATTTTTTAAAGCTTCAGCAGATAGAAAGGAAATAATTTTTTCCTTTAGAGATTTTTTAGTGATGTGTTCTATTTTTTGAGTTAGTAAAATATTTTTTTTCAGAGAAATTTGAAAAACATTATTTAAAAATTTATAGATTTCAAAAGGATTTTTTGGATTATTGATTAAAAAATCTTTTAAATCTAAAAATAAAATTTTGCAATTTTGTGAGGCTTCAACACTTATATTTGGAGTGTTTCCTTTTGAAAGAGCAAAAACTTCACCAAAAATTTCTCCAGATTTAAATTTTCCTAAAATATTTCTATTTCCCCAAAAGTCTTCTTTTATAATATTTAGTTCTCCAGAAATGATAATTCCAATCTTAGTGATAGGATTTCCAGCTTGGAAAATTAGATTATTTTTATCAAAATTTTCCTCTGAAAAATTAAAAAATTTTAATATAAATAGAATTTCATCATCACTTAGATTAAAAAAAAGTGGTAATTTTTTTAATAAATTCAAGTATTTCATATTTTTCTCCTAAAAATTTTATACTTAATTATATCATAAAATAAAAAAAGTTGCATAAGCAACATAAAAAATAAAAAAATTTCTATATAATGTAAAAAAAGAAAAAAGTGGAGGGTTAAAATAGATGGAAAATAAAATGTTTTGTTGGCAATGCCAAGAGACTTTAAATTGTAAAGGATGTAGTGTAGCTGGAGTTTGTGGAAAAACAGCAAATGTTGCCTACCTACAAGATTTATTAGTATATATAACAAAAGGAATTTGTGAGATTACTACAAGATTAAGAGAAGAGGGAGAGGTTATATCTTCTGAAATAAATAAAGTTGTTTTGGATAATCTTTTCACTACAATTACAAATGTAAACTTTTCAGAGGGAAATATAGAGGATAGAATAGAGCAATCTTTAGAAATCAAGAGAGATCTATATGGAAGATTAAAAAATAAAGAGATGTTATCTGAGGCTAGTGAATTTTCTATTGAGAGAAAAGATTATTTAACAAGAGATGAGAGAATAAGTATTTTAAATGAAAAAAATGTAGATTTAAGAAGTTTAAAAGAGATGGTAATCTATGGATTAAAGGGGTTATCAGCTTATGTAACTCACGGAAATGTTTTAAATGAATATAATGAAGAGATAGATATATTTTTACAAAGAGCTTTAGCAAAAACTTTAGATAAAAATTTAACTGTTGAAGATGCTTTAGGATTAGTAATGGAAACAGGAAAGTATGGAGTTTTTGGAATGGAACTTTTAGACAGAGCTAATACTAAAAATTATGGAAATCCAGAGATCACAAAAGTTAATATAGGGGTTGGAAAAAATCCTGGAATATTAATATCAGGACATGATTTAAAAGATTTAGAAATGTTACTAGAACAAACTCAAGGAACTGGTGTGGATGTATATACTCACTCTGAAATGTTACCAGCTCACTATTATCCAAAATTTAAAAAGTATAAAAACTTTGTAGGAAACTATGGAAATGCTTGGTGGAAACAACAAGATGAATTTGAAAGTTTCAATGGTCCGATAGTGATGACAACTAACTGTATAGTTACTCCAAGACAAAGTTATAAGGATAGAATTTATACAACAGGTTTAGTTTCTTTTGATGGTTGCAAACATATAGAAGGGGAAGAAAAGGATTTTTCTCAAGTGATAGAACAAGCTAAAAAATGTCTACCACCAAAGGAGATAGAAACAGGAGAAATTATAGGGGGATTTGCTCATGAACAAGTTTTTGCTTTAAAGGATAAGATAGTAGAAGCTGTAAAAAGTGGAGCTATTAAGAAATTTGTGGTAATGGGTGGTTGCGATGGAAGAAGTGCAAAGAGAGATTATTATACAGAATTTGCAAAAAATCTTCCTAAAGATACAGTTATCTTAACTGCTGGTTGTGCAAAATATAGATATAACAAATTAAATTTAGGAGATATTGGAGGAATACCAAGAGTTTTAGATGCTGGACAATGTAATGACTCATATTCTTTAGCTTTAATCGCCTTAAAATTAAAAGAAATTTTTGAATTAAATGATATTAATGATCTGCCAATAATTTATAATATTTCTTGGTATGAACAAAAGGCTGTAATAGTTTTATTAGCACTTTTATACTTAGGAGTAAAAAATATAAAATTAGGTCCAACATTACCTGGATTTTTATCAGAAAATGTTGCTAAGGTATTGGTTGAGCAATTTGGAATAAGTGGAATTTCAACAGTTGAAGAAGATATGGAAAAATTCTTTGGATAAAATAATTTGACAATTTTTCTTAAATATTATAAAGTGAAATAGAGATAATATTTGAGGAGGTAGTGATGATAAAAAGATTTAATGTTGGAAAAAGACTGAGTGAGGCTGTGATTCATAATGGTGTAGCTTATCTTTGTGGACAATGTTGCTTTGAAGAAAATGAAGGAAAAAAAGATGTTCAAACTCAAACAAGAGAGGCTTTAGAAAATATAGAGAGAGTTTTAAAAGAGGTTGGATCTGATAAAACAAAAATATTAATGGCTACAATATATTTAAAAGATATAAGTTATTTTGATGAAATGAACGAAGTTTGGGATAATTGGGTTGAACCTGGATTTGCTCCTGCAAGAGCTTGTGTAGAAGCAAAACTTGCTGAAAAAGAGTTACTTGTTGAAATAGTTGTTACAGCAGCGATAGATTAATTATAAAAGTTGTAGATATGAAAAAAATATCTGCAACTTTTTTTTTACTACAAAAAAGAATAATAAAAGAGTTGAAAAAAATATAAAAATATGCAATAATAAATCATTATATTGTGATTAAAAAAATAAAAAACACATTATATTGTGTTTTTTAAGAAATGGAGCTTTTTCAATGACAGGAAATATGAATGATAAAAAATTAAAAATTATGGGAGAAATTCAAGAAATTTCTAAAAATTTAGAAATAAATATTTTAGAGATTGAGAGATACTTAGATTCAATTTTAGATAAGGATATAAAATTAATCTATGATAGTCTTATAAATAAAAGTGTAGGTATGACAAGCTATGAAGAAAGTGATTGGACATATTTAGCTGGACAACTTTTAATGCTAAAACTTTTATATCAAATTCAAGAAAATAGAAATTTTATTTATGGGGATTTTTATAAAACTATAAATTTTTTAGTAGAAAAAGGATTATATGATAAAAAACTTTTAGATTATTCAAAGGAAGAGATAGAAGAGTTAGGAAAAAGTATAGATACTAAAAGGGATAGGCTATATGATTATGCAGGGGCAAATATGTTTATCAATAGATACCTTTTGAAATATCAAGGAAAAACTATTGAGTTACCTCAAGAGGTTTTTATGTGTATATCTATGCTTTTGGCAATTAATGAAAATGATAGAGTAAATATAGCTAAAAAGTTTTATAATGCTCTTTCTAATAAAAAAATATCCTTAGCCACTCCAATTTTAGCAAATTTAAGAATACCTAAAGGAAATCTTTCATCTTGCTTTATAACTGCTATTGATGATAATATAGAATCTATTTTTTATAATATAGATACAATAGCAAAAATAAGTAAAAATGGTGGAGGAGTTGGAGTAAATATTTCAAGAATAAGAGCAAAGCACTCTAAGGTAAATGGATATTATAATGCTAGTGGAGGAGTTGTTCCTTGGGTAAAAATAATAAATGATACAGCTGTGGCAGTAAATCAACAGGGAAGAAGAGCTGGAGCTGTTACAGTAGCTTTAGATTCTTGGCATTTAGACATTGAAAGATTTTTAGAACTTCAAACTGAAAATGGAGATCAGAGAGGAAAAGCTTATGATATTTATCCTCAGGTAGTTTTATCAGATATTTTTATGGATAGAGTTGAGAAAAATTTAGACTGGACTCTGTTTGATCCATATGAAATAAGAGAAAAATATAAGGTTGAACTTTGTGAAATTTATGGAGAAGAATTTAAAGAATTTTATGAAAAAATAGAAAAGGATGAGAGTCTTGAGTTAAGAAAAACTTTAAAAGCTAGAGAGTTATTTAAAAGTATATTAAAAGTTCAAATAGAAACAGGAATGCCATATATTTTCTTTAAAGATAGAGCTAATGAACAAAATCATAATAAACATACAGGAATGATAGGGAATGGAAATCTTTGTATGGAAAGTTTTTCTAATTTTTCTCCAAGCAAAAATTTTACTGAAAAAGTTCAGGGAGAAGAGGGAGAGAGAAAAGTTAAACTTGGAGAGATTCATACTTGTAATCTAGTTTCTATGAATTTGGCAGAGATAGAAAATAATCAGTTGGAAGAGATTATTGATATTGCAGTGAGAATTTTAGATAACACAATAGATTTAACAAAGACACCTATTAAAGAATCAGATAAACATAATAATTCTTATAGAGCTATTGGTGTTGGAACAATGGGACTTGCTGATTATTTAGCAAGGGAAAATATGGTTTACTCAAAATCAGAAGAGAAAATAGATAATTTATTTGAAAAAATAGCTTTATATAGTATAAAGTCATCATCTCTTCTTGCTAAAGAAAGAGGAAGTTATCCTTTATATAAGGGTTCTGACTGGGAAAAAGGAAGATTTTTTCAAAAAGATAGAGAGTGGTATGAAAAAAATTCAAAGTATTCAGATGAATGGAAAGAAGTTTTTGAACTTGTAAAAAAATATGGAATACGTAATGGAGAGCTTACAGCTATTGCTCCAAATACTTCAACTTCTTTATTAATGGGATCAACAGCATCAGTAAATCCAACTTTTTCAAAATTTTATATAGAAAAAAATCAAAAAGGAGCAGTTCCGAGAGTTGTTAAATATCTTAAAGAAAAAACTTGGTTCTACCAAGAGTTTAAAAATATAGATCCAAAAACTTATGTAAAAATTATGAGTAAGATAGGAAGATGGACGACTCAAGGGGTTTCTATGGAATTAATTTTTGATTTAAATAAAAATATACGGGCAAAAGATATATATGATACTTTTATGACAGCTTGGAAAGAAGGTTGTAAATCAGTATATTATATAAGAACTATTCAAAAAAATACAAATTTAATGAATGAAAAAGAGGAGTGTGAAAGTTGCAGTGGATAAAAAAATGCTTTTTAACCCACAAGGGAATGATTCTGTTAATGAAAGAAAAATTATAAAGGGAAATACAACAAATATTTTCAATCTTAATAATGTAAAATATCAATGGGCAAACCACCTGTATAGAACTATGATGGGAAACTTTTGGATACCTGAAAAAATAGATTTAACTCAAGATAAAAATGATTATAGTAATTTAACTTTACCTGAGAGAGAGGCTTATGATGGAATTTTATCATTTTTAATTTTTTTGGATAGTATACAGACTAATAATATTCCAAATATTGCCAACTATATAACAGCCCCAGAGATAAATTTAATTTTATCAATCCAAACTTTCCAAGAGGCGGTTCATTCGCAATCTTATCAGTATATAATAGAATCTATTTTATCAAAAGAAACAAGGGATTCTATTTATGATAAATGGAGAGATGATAAGATTTTATTTGAAAGAAATAGTTATATTGCTAAAATTTATCAAAATTTTATAGAGGATCAAAGTGATGAAAATTTTGCAAAAGTGATAATAGCAGATTATCTGTTAGAGGCCATATACTTCTACAATGGATTTAATTTCTTTTATCTTTTAGCAAGTAGAAATAAAATGATGGGAACTTCTGATGTAATAAAACTTATAAATAGAGATGAGCTTTCTCATGTAGTTATTTTCCAACAAATTTTAAAAGAGATACAAAAAGAAAATCCAAATTTCTTTAAAGAGGAAGTTATTTATGAAATGTTTAAAAAAGCTGTGGATCAAGAAATAAATTGGACAAATCATATAATAGGAGATAGAGTTTTAGGTGTAACAAAAGAGAGCACAGAAAAATATACAAAATGGTTAGCTAACGAAAGATTAAAATCAATAGGACTATCTCCAATATATGAGGGATTTAAAGAAAACCCATATAAGCAACTAGAAAAATTTGCTGATACAGAGGGAGAGGGAAATGTTAAAGCAAACTTTTTTGAGGGAACAGTTACAAGCTATAATATGAGTTCATCAGTTGAAGGTTGGGATGAATTTTAGATAAAAAAATCTTTGGCAAACTCTTAAAAATTAAAAAAAATAAAAAAATTTAAAAAATTTTTCAAAAGCAATTTCTTTATTTTTTATATTATATATGATACAATCTTATCAGATATGACAAGATCATCTCATAATTGATAACCAATAAAATACAGTTAGTTCTTTTTAAGAACAAAAAACTATTGACAACCTTTTTAATCTATGATAAAGTGTATTCTGTTAGAAGAAATTTAAATTGAAAAGGAGAAAGAAATGAGAAGATTTACAATACCTAGAGATGTATTTTTCGGTGAAGATGCATTATCATATCTAAAAACAATAAAAGGAAAAAGAGCTTTTATAGTAATTGGTTCAGAAAGATTAGTTAAAGATGGAACAGTTCCTAAAGTTGAAGCTTATTTAAAAGAAGCTGGAATTGAGTCTAAATTATTTATAGGAATAGAAAACGATCCATCTGTTCAAACTGTAATGAAAGGAACAGAGGGAATGAACGAATTCCAACCAGATGTAATAATTGGAATAGGTGGAGGTTCTCCAATAGATGCAGCAAAAGCTATGTGGATATTCTATGAGTACCCAGAATTTACTTTTGAAGCAGCAGCAAAACCATTCAACTTACCAGAATTAAGACAAAAAGCTAAATTCTATGCAATCCCTACAACAAGTGGTACAGCAACTGAAGTTACTTCATTCTCAGTTATAACTGACAATGAAACAGGAATTAAATATCCAATAGCAGATTATAACATCACTCCAGATGTAGCTATTGTTGATACAACTTTAGTACAAACAATGCCTAAATCATTAGTTGCAAATACAGGAATGGACGCTTTAACACACGCAATTGAAGCATATCCTTCAACATTCAGAAGTCCTTTCACAGATGCTTTAGCAATAAAAGCTATTGAAATGATAGGAGAAAACTTAGTAAAATCTTACAATGGTGAAGATCAAGCTAGAAAAGATATGCATATTGCACAAAACTTAGCTGGAATGGCATTTTCAAATGCTATATTAGGAATAGTTCACTCTATGGCTCATAAAACAGGTAAGATTTTAAATATAGCTCACGGAATGGCAAATGCTATCTACTTATCATATGCAATTGAGTTCAATGCAAAAACAGCTGAAAAAGATTATGCTGATATAGCTAGAGCACTTAAATTAACAGGAAATACTGATAAAGAATTAGTAGAATCATTAGTAAATTATATAGGAGAATTAAGAACAGCTATGAATATGCCTCACTCTTTAAAAGAGTATGGAATTTCTGAAGACTTCTTCTTCTCTCAAATAGATGATTTAGCTGAAACTTCTGTGGCAGATCCTTGTACAGGTACAAACCCAAGAGAAATATCAGTAGAAGAAATGAAAAAATTATTAACTGCTATTTATTACGGAGAGAAAGTAAACTTCTAATAAATATTAAACTGGACAAAATACTAAAAAATTTATAATAAAAAAGCTCAAGAAATTTCTTGAGCTTTTAAAATTTAAAAAGGAGAAATTCATTGAAGAGAGAAGAGCTACTAAAAGAAAGTGACAGATGTTTAAAATGCAAAAATCCATTATGTAAAAATGCTTGTCCAATCAATACAAGTATCCCAGAAGTTATAGAACTATTTCAAAAAGAGGAGTATATAAAAGGTGGAGAAATATTATTTAATAATAATCCAATATCACTTGTTTGTTCTTTAATATGTCCTTTTGAAAAACAATGTATGGGAAGTTGCATAAGAGGAATAAAAGGGGAGCCAGTAAACTTTCCGGAGATTGAAAATTATGTAATGAATAAATATTTACAAAGTATAAAATTTGAAAATTCAAAAAGCAATGGTAAAAAAGTTGCAGTAGTAGGAGCTGGACCTGGTGGAATATCAGCAGCTTTCTATTTAAGAAAAAAAGGTTATGAAATAACAATTTTTGATGATCACGAAAAAATTGGAGGAATGTTAAGATATGGAATACCATCTTTCAGATTATCAAAAGAGAATGTAGATTTACTTGAAGAAAAAATATATGAAGTTGGAATAAAATTTTGCGGGAATAGATATTTTGAAGAAAAAGATTTAAAAGAATTAAAAACAAAAGAAAATTTTGAAGCAGTATTGGTAGCAACAGGAGCTTGGCTACCTAAAAAATTAGATTTAACAGGGGCTGATAAAGATAAGGTTCTTTATGGAATTGACTATTTAAAAACAGACACAAAATTAGGTCCAAATAAAGAGGTAGTTGTTATTGGAGCAGGAAATGTGGCGATGGATGTAGCTAGAACAGCTAAAAGACAGGGAAATAATGTTACTATTGCCTATAGAAGAAAATTAGAGGAAGCACCAGCTACAAAATTAGAAATAAATGACGCTAAAAAAGATGGTGTAGAGTTTATAACAGAGGTTGTACCTATAGAAATATCTGAAGAGGGAATTTTATTAGAAAATAAAAATGATAAAAGTAGATTCTTATATAAATGTGACTATATATTAATCGCTATAAGTCAACAATCTCAGTTTAAGATAGAGGATATAGATGGATATTTTTATGGTGGAGATTTATTAACAGGGCCACAGACAGTCGTAAAAGCTAGTTTAACTGCTAGAGAAAGTGCTAAACAGTTAGATCTTTATTTATTAGAAAAGGAGTAAATTTATGTTTGAATATAAAATTCAATTAAATGGAAAAGATTTGCCTAAATATGATGAAGAAATTTTAGTGACATTTCTTAAAATGTTGGATTTTTCAGCTGAATATTTATCATCAATATACAGTGCTGAAAATATAAAATTTTGTCCACAATCAAAAGAGATTTTAGTATTTGATTTAAAAAAACATGAGAATAAAGTAGATGATGTTGCAAATTCTTATGGATTTAAAATAGAAATTCGCCAAGGAGAATAAAATGACTGATTTTTTAAAGGAATTAAAAGGGTTAAAAGCAAAAGAAGGCGTTACTTATGAGCAATTAGCTGAAATTTTAAAAGATAAGTATGAGTGTCAATTAACTGCAAATAGCTTAGCAAATAAATTTAGTAGAGGAACTCTTACAGGGAAAGAGGTTGCTAAAATTTTGAGTGCTTTGGGCTATGAGGTTAAGATTGAAAAGAATAAGTAAAAATAGAATTACTATTTTAATTTTAAAAGAGAGGTATTTTTATTTTCTTTAAATAGAAAATAATTACCTCAATTTTAGATTTATTAGTAATTTTTATTTATATGAATTTTTTTATTGAGAGTATAAAATAATAGTTTTATTTAAAAATTTGAGGGAAAAGGTAAGTTAGGATGAAAAAAGAAGTTTTAAAGTATATTAAGTTAATAAGTGGATTATTTTTTTGTGCAGTTGGAATTGTAACAATATTAAATGCAGATTTAGGACTATCTCCTTGGGATGTACTTAATCAAGGTTTGAATAAACAGATGGGAATTACTTTGGGACAAGCTAATATAGGGATAGGATTAATAGTAATATTAATAGGATTATATTTTAAACAACCTCTAGGAAGTGGAACTGTTTTAAATGTAATGTTGGTTGGAATTTTTATAGATTTTTTAATAGAGTTAAATATTATTCCTTGGGCAAATGGAATTCAAAATCAAATAATACTTTTTATTATAGGATTGATAATATTTTCTTTAGGAAGCTACATGTATATATCAACAGGTTGTGGTTGTGGGCCAAGAGATGGACTTATGGTAGTTCTTACTAAGAGAACTGGTTTTTCAGTTGGAAATATTAGACTTGCTTTAGAGGCATCAGCGATGACAGCTGGATATTTTTTAGGTGGAAGAGTGGGGATAGGAACAGTAATATTTTCTTTAATAACTGGTTATATTATTCAATTTTTCTTTAAGGTATTTAAGCAAGATATAAAAAAAATAGAGCATAGAAGTGTTATAAAAGAATTTGGAATGTTAAAAAATTTTTTATTAAATAGATAAAAAAATTTAAATAGTTAAAAGAAAAATAGAAACTCTCATAAAGAAATAAAAAAATTTTATATTGCATCTAAAATCTTAAATGATTGAGATTTTAGGTGCTTTTTTTGTAGCTATTAATAAAAAATAAAAAGATTGATTTTCAAAGAGTATAAAAATCAATCTTTATTAATAACTGGATTATAATCAAAAATTAAAACCATTATAATTTTTTAAAAGTTTTTATTTTATAGGTTCAAACATCTGTAAAACTTCTTTTGAATAATTCCCATTATCATCATGGGCAACTAAAGGAGGTAGAACAGTCATACTGTTTTTTCCAAATTTTATTCCTTCAACTAATAATATTTTAGCTTGTTTATCTATTTTTGTATGACAAAATCTAAGTCTTTTTGGAGATAGTCCATATTTGTTCATAAGATCTAAAATCTCAAGCATTCTATCAGGTCTATGAACCATAGCAAAATATCCCTTATCTTTTAAAAGACAAGATGCAGTTTGAATAATCTCCTCTAAAGTTATACTTATCTCATGTCTTGCTAGGGTTAATTGGTCTAAATCATTAAGCAGTTCTTCATTCCCGTTAAATTTAAAAAAAGGTGGGTTAGTAATTACAGCATCTTGAGAGCCGTGGTTAAAATATTTTTTCCAATTTTTCATATCGTCATTTATAATTTCTATTTGATCAGAAAGATTATTTAATTGAATATTTCTTTTAGCTAGATCAGCGGAAACTTTTTGTATTTCAATTCCTGTAATTTTTGCCTTTGTCCTTTCAGAAAGAAAAAGAGGGATAGCTCCATTTCCAGTTCCAAGATCAACAACTTTATTAACCCCTTTACCCAAAGAGATAAAATTTGATATAAGTAAAGAATCTAAAGAAAAATTAAAATAATCATTTCTTTGAATAATTTTTAAATTTTTATGTAATAAATTATTTATAACTTCATTTTCATGAAGTAGATTTTTTTCAAAATTAACTTCTTCCATTTTTAACTCCTAAAATTTATATTTCGTTATATTCTAACATTTTTTATAGAAAAAGTTAATAAAAAATTTATTACATTATTTTATAATTAAAAGTTTATAAAGTAGACTTATAGTTTTATGTATGTTATAATTAGGAGATAAAATATTATTATTTTAAAGGGGTAAGATTATGAAAAATTATATGGAGTACATTAAAGAGATATTGAAAATAGCTCTTCCTGCTGTTGGAGAAATGACACTTTATATGTTAGTCTGGGTTTTTGATACGATGATGGTTGGTCATTATGGGGGAAAATTAGCAGTTGCAGCTGTTGGATTTTCATCTGAGATAATGTATACCATAATAAATACCTTGATAGGAATGGGACTTTCAGTTGCTATGACTTCAATTATAGCTAGAGGATTGGGATCAAAGGATATCCAAAAAACCACAAGGTTTGCAAATCAAGGTTTTAATTTGGGGGTTTGTTTTGCAGTGACAGTGGCAACTATATATTTTGTATTTGCAGATAAAATATTAAGATGTTTTGGGGCAGAAGAGGCAATAATGCAAAATGCTACATTATATATAAGAATTTGTTCTGTGGGAATGTTATTCACTATGATAGGAAATGTTTTTAGTGGAATATTTAGAGGTTGTAAAGATACAAGAACACCTCTTTATGGAGCAATGATAGCAAATATAGTAAACTTGAGTTTAGATTATATATTTATATTTGGAAAGTTTGGAATGCCTGAATTAGGTGTAAAAGGGGCAGCTCTTGCCACAGCAACAGCTGGGATAAGTTGTTTTCTTTTCCTTTTATATAGAATAAAAACTATGCCTATAAAATTACAATTTTTTACTAAATTTGATAAAAATATAGTGAAGGATATTTTAAGATTTTCTATACCAGCCTCACTACAAGAAGGATCATTTAGTATTGGAAAATTAATGGGAGTTATAATTGTGATGTCTTTAGGAAGTCTAGCTTTTTCAGCAAATCAGATTTCAGTAACAATAGAGAGTATAAGTTTTATGCCTGGTTGGGGATTTTCTTTAGCTTGTACAGCTTTAGTTGGACACTGTGTAGGAGAGGGAAATTACAAAAAAGCTAAAAAATATATAAATGCCACAGCTATTTTATCAGCAATGATAATGGGAACATTTGGTATTATTTTCTTTTTCTTCTCAAAAGATATAATAAGACTTTTTATAAAAAAAGAGGAGATAGAAGTTATAGCTCTAGGAGCTTTATGCTTACAAATATCTTGTTTTCAACAGATAGGAACTTCTTTGGGAATGACTTTTTCAGGAGCATTTAAAGGACTCGGAGATTCTAAGACACCTTTTAAGATAAGTTTTGTTTGCAACTGGTTAGTAAGATTGCCACTTATGTATTATTTTCTGTATCTAAATAGAAAGCCGTTGACATATTTTTGGTGGATAACAGTGGCACAATGGAATTTAGAGGCGATTACTCTATTTATTGTTTATAAGATAAAAATAAAAAAATTAATAAAAAAACAGAATGAAATTGGGGAGGTAGTATGATAAAGGCACTAGCTTTTGACCTAGATGGTACTTTATTAAATAAAGAAAAAAAATTAACTTTAGGGGTAAAAAAAGTTTTGAGAGAATTATTTGAAAAAGGGGTGGAAGTTTTAATAGTAACAGGACGTCCTTATTCATCAACTAAAGAAACTTTAAAAGATTTAAATTTGCCAATAATATCAATTTGTTACAATGGTGGAAAAATAGTTGATAATAGTTCTGGAGAGGTAATTGTCAATAAAATTTTACCAGAGGATGTAGCTTTTGATTTTTTAAACTATATAAAAGAGAAAGATATTGAAATAAATTTATTTAAAGATGATATATGGTATGCTAGAAACTTAGATAGTTATAGTACAAAAATTTATTCAAAAAATTCAGGACTTACTCCAGAAATTTTTGATTTAAAAGAGATGACATCCGAAAATTTAACTAAAGGGGTAATAGTTAACAGTGATGATGATTTTTTAAATAAACATAAAAAAGAATTGGAAGATTTACTGGGGGAACGTGCATATATCACTTTTACACAAGCACAATACTTAGAAGTTTTAAATAAAGATATAAATAAAGGTAAGGCTCTAAAAGATATATTGGAATCTAAGGGGATAAAATTAGAGGAGTGTATGGCTTTTGGAGATTCAGAAAATGATTTAGAGATGATAGAAGCAGTAGGAGCAGGGGTAGCTATGAAAAATGCAATACCTCAATTAAAAAATATTGCTCAACATATTACAGAATATACAAATGATGAAGATGGGATAGAGAAGTTTTTAAAGGGATATTTTAAGGAAATTTTAGAAAAATAACTTTCAGTTGAAGAAGTGGGTTTCTTGCTAAAATCAAATAAGTATGATATAATATTTAACGAAAAATTTTTTTGTAGAGGAATAACTGATGAATAATTTAAAAAATCAAAATGAAATATATTTTATGTTAAGTTCTGATGAAAAAGGTGGATATATAAAAGCTGTAAATAATCAGAAGGAGAAAATAGAAGATTTTACTGAATATGATATACAAAATGAGCATATACAAACTATTGTTGATCTCTTGCAAGATGTAGAAAAGGATGATTTCTTTTCTGGTTGGGGAGATACTACATCAGTAAAAGAGTTTTATTTAGAAGATGCTGGGCAAGTTATTTACAATTTAAAAAATATAGATAATTTTGTAGATGAAAATTTTAATAAAATTGTGTGGAGCTTTGAAGAAAATACACTTACATTAAAAATAAGAGAGATAGAAAATGATGTTTTAAACTATCGTTCTCAACTTCTTCTTAATAAAAAGTATTTTGATTTTCAGGTTATTAGTGAAAATTTAATTTACAGAAAAGGGGTAATATATTCTTTTGATAATTTTATAGATGATATTCATTTTATAAAAGAGTTAAATACAGAGATACCAAAGGATAATATAGAGGCGTATCTTTCTTTAGCAAACCACTATATTAAAGATTTAGAGATAGATTATTTAGATTATGAGATAGAGGAAAAATATGAAATAGAGGGAGTACCTCAACTTTCAATAGAAAAAATCTCAAAAGATAACAGTCTTTTCTTAAAGGTTGAAACATTTTTCTCAAATATAAGTGATACTTTTATAAGAGAAAATGAATTAGAAAAATTTATAGTTGTAAATAATCTTGAGAAAAAACTATTTATCTGTGATGTAAATTATAAAGTTTTTGAAATGGCAGTTGATGAAATAGTAAAACTTTTGATAAAACATCAAAGAAACTTCTCAATCCGTTCTGGATATTACTTAGATGAAAATAATCTTTTAATAATTCAGGAGGAAATTGCCAAAGAATTTATAACAAAAGATCTTTTTCAACTTGCAACAAAATATAGAATAGTTGGTTCTGATAAATTAAAAAAATATAATATAAGATTTATAAAACCAAAATTAGTTGGAAGATTGACAACTTCAATAGATTTCTTAGAGGGAAATTTAGAGGTAGAAATCGGAGATGAAAAGTTTAGTATAATAGATCTTTTGGCTAAATTAAAAAAGGATTCCTACATAGTTCTTGGAGATGGAACTAATGCAATAATAAATAAAAAATATATAGAAAAACTCGAAAGAGTTTTTGAAAACTCAAATTCAGAATCAGTAAAAATTTCATTCTTTGATCTTCCAATAATCGAAGAGCTTATAAATGAAAAGATTTTTGAAGATGGAGAAAATCCACAAAGAAACTTCTTCGAGGGAATAAATAATATATCAATAGATAAAAATCTTCCAAAGATAAATGCTACTTTAAGAGAGTATCAAAAATATGGATACCATTGGATATCTTATCTTTTGGAGAATAATCTTGGAGCTTGTTTGGCTGATGATATGGGACTTGGAAAAACACTACAAGCTATCGCAGTTATAACAAATCTTCATAAGAAAAAATTGAGCAAAAAAACTTTAATAGTTATGCCAAAAAGTCTTATTTTCAACTGGGAAAGTGAGATTCATAAATTTAGTCCAAGTTTAAAAGTTGGAATTTATTATGGAACTAATAGAGAGATGGCAACTTTTAAAGATTATGAAGTAATTTTAACGACATATGGAACAATAAGAAATGATATTGAGGAATTAAAAGATATAAAATTAGATTTCGTTATCCTTGATGAATCACAAAATATAAAAAATATTTATTCACAAGCAAATAAAGCTATTATGCTTTTAAATACAAGATATAGACTTGCTCTTTCTGGAACACCGATTGAGAATAATCTTTTAGAATTATATTCTCTATTTAGATTTTTAAATCCAACTATGCTTGGAACAATAGAAAACTTTAATAGATATTATATGTTGCCTATTCAAAAAGACAATGATAAAAATGCTATGGAAGAACTTAAAAAGAGAATATACCCATTTATTTTAAGAAGGGTTAAAAAAGAGGTTCTTAAAGATCTACCAGAAAAGATTGAGAAAACTTTATTTATAGAGATGAATAAAGAACAGAAAAAATATTATGAAGAGAGAAGAGCTTACTATTATAATCTTGTTCATTTAAATATAAAAACTAATGGAATTAATAAAAGTCAATTTAGTATTTTACAAGCACTAAATGAATTAAGACAAATAGCAAGTTGTCCAGAAAATAAAAATCCACTTCTTTATTCAAATAAAAAGATAGCAGTTATTGAAAATGCTATTGAGGCTGTTAAAAATAATCATAAAGTTCTTATATTTGCTAACTATTTATCATCAATAGATAGTATTTGTAGAGAGCTAGATGAAAGAGGAATAAAATATCTTTCAATGACTGGAGATACAAAGGATAGACATTCACTGGTTGATAAATTCCAAAATGATTCAAGCTATAAAGTTTTTGTTATGACTTTGAAAACAGGTGGAGTTGGACTTAACTTAACAGCAGCAGATACAATATTTATATATGATCCTTGGTGGAATAAAACTGTTGAAAACCAAGCTATCGATAGAGCATATAGACTTGGACAAGATAACACAGTTTTTGCATATAAGATGATACTAAAAGATACAATAGAAGAAAAAATATTAACACTACAAAAGGCTAAGAGTCTTCTTATAGAAAATTTAATATCTGATGAGGGAGCTAACTTTAAATTCCTAAGTGAAGATGATATTGAATTTATATTAGGAAGTTAAGGAGAAAAAATTGGGAATTAGTAAAGATAGATTTAGAAAGGCACTTGATAGTTTTTACTCTCAAGAGATGTTATATGACCTTTTTAAAACATATTTTATAAAATGGATTGCTGACGGATATATTGGAATAAATTTAGGACTTTTTGAAGTTTCTCTTTTGACTGAGAGCAGTCCAAAAATAAAATTTTTAGATTTATTGGAACAATCTTTTTTAAAAGAAGAGGTTTTTAATACAATCTTTAAAACATTACCAGAAGATATACAGAAAATTTTTAATGAAATAGCTTGGAATGGAAAGTATACTATCTCTCAAGAGGAGAGAGAAAACTTTTTTAAGAAGGAACAGAAATTTTCTGCAGTGGTAGACTTAAATGCAAAGTACTCATTTTTTAAATATCACGAAGATAATCAAAAAAATGAATATCTTTATTTGGATAATGATATAGTAAGATGGTATAGAAAATTTTTACCTAAAAATAGAGATTGTTTTATATATACAGTAAATAAAAATGATAATTGGTCAGTTGGAAATAATGAAGAGAGTATAATTGAAAACTTAGGAAAATATTTTAATTTTTTCAATGATAAAAAATTAGAGATTTCTTCAAGTGGAAAATTATTAAAATCATCTAAAATAGGAATGCATAAATATTGTAATATCCAAGAATATTATGAAAATTTAAATGATTTAGATTTTTTAAAGACAGAAACAATAGCATTATTCTTCCATATTTTGCGTGAGGAGTATTTAAATCCTGAGTATTTAAAAGGAAGTAATTTAAAAAATATTATTTTAGATTTTTTAAATGGTGAAAATATAAAAGATGACAACTACACTTATCCAAGACTTTATTTAAACTATTTAAAAGGGTATGGAAAACCTAAGAAAAATAATAGTGAAGTGATTCGTGGGATACAAACAATTAGAGATATAATTCAAGATATCCCAGCAGAAAAAGTAATCAGTGTAGAAAATTTAATAAACTACATTATATATAATGATAAATTTATAGAGGTACTTAATAAAGAATCTGTATATGAGCACGTATATATAAATGAAGCAAATTATGAAAGAACTAAACTTTCAACTTATGAAAACTATCAAGGATATATAATAGAGCCTTTTATAAAATCAGTATTATTTATTCTTGGAACTTTTGGAGCTTTGGAAATATACTATACAATACCAACAGGGAAAAAATCTTTATACCTAAGACACGGATATCTTTCGAAATATGATGGTATCAAGGGATTTAAACTTACTGAACTTGGAGAATATATTTTTGGAAAAAGAAAAAGTTATGAGTTTAAGCAAGTTGAAGAGGGAACAGTTTATTTAGAAGATGATATTTTAATAGCTAGTGTAATTGGAGAGGCACCAGTGAGAACTTTATTTTTAGAAAGTATAGGTGTTAGAATTTCTACAAATAAATTTAAAATTTCAGTAGACAGTTTTTTAAGAAAAATTTCAAATAAGATTGAACTTGAAGAAAAAATAAAAGAATTTAGAAATAAAATTTCAGAAAATCCTGGAGAGATTTGGGAGAATTTATTTAAGGAGCTTTTAGAAAGAATGTCATCAATAAAAATACTTAATGATTACTCAGTTTTACAATTGAAACAAGATAAAAATTTAATAACTTTTATCTCTTCTAATAAAGAGATTTCAAAATTAATATTGAAAGCAGAGAACTTTCATATAATAATAAAAAATGAAAATATTAAACCTTTTGAAGAGATACTAAATAGTAACGGATACTTTTTATCTTAACATTAAAAGTCTTGGTTTTTATTCCAAGACTTTTTTATTTCATTACTCAATTTTTTATGATATAATCAGTTAAAAAGAGATAATTAGGAGGTACAAATGTTAGAAAAAGTATTAATTATAAATACAGGTGGAACTATTGGAATGGTACACAATGATTCACAGGATTCAACAAGCCCCCTTAGACCAGCAAAGGATTGGCACGAAATAGCAAATGAACATCCTATTTTAAAAAAATTTCCAACTGATTATTGCCAATTGGAAAAACTTATAGATTCTTCTGATATGTGTTTAGAAATTTGGGTAGAAATTGGTAAAATAATAGAAAAAAATTATGATAAGTATAGAGGGTTTGTAGTTCTTCATGGAACAGATACAATGGCTTTTACAGCCTCAGCCCTTTCTTTTATGTGTAAAAATCTTTCAAAACCAATTATTTTAACAGGATCTCAAGTTCCTTTACAGTCACCTAGAAGTGATGCTTTACAAAATCTTATTACAGCGATTCAAATAGCTGGAAATGAGATATATGGAGTAAGACTTGTACCAGAGGTTGCTATATTTTTTAGAGATACTCTTCTTAGAG
This sequence comes from Fusobacterium sp., assembly GCF_029258315.1. Classification (GTDB taxonomy): domain Bacteria; phylum Fusobacteriota; class Fusobacteriia; order Fusobacteriales; family Fusobacteriaceae; genus Fusobacterium_B. Next base: position 22,250 of record NZ_JARHZE010000015.1, read on the forward strand.
GAAATAGAGCTAGAAAAATAGATGCAACAAATTATTTTGGTTTTTCATCTCCAAACTATCCAGTAATTGGAGAGGCTGGAGGAGATATAAAAATAATAAAGGATAGAATTTTAAAACCAAGCCATGACAAATTTTATTTAGATGCAAGATTTTCAAATGAGGTTATTGTTTTAGAATTATTCCCCGGTTTAAATTTTAATTATTTAAAAAGTATATTTAAAGAAAATTGTGGAATAAAAGGGGTTATATTAAAAACTTATGGAAATGGAAATGCTCCAACAACAAAAGAGTTTTTTGAGTTTTTAAAATATGTTTCATCTCAAAAAATAGTTATTATAGATATAACTCAATGCACAAAAGGTTTTGTAAAAATGGGACTATATGAGGCAAGTGCAAGACTTACTGATATAGGGGTTATCAGTGGAACAGATTTAACTCCAGAGGCAGCAGTAACAAAACTTATGTATTTACTAGGAACTTGTAGAGATGTAAAACAGATAAAAAGAAAGATGCAAGTTGATATTTGTGGAGAACAAACTTTAAGTCAATATGATTTTGTTTTTGAAAATAGAGATGAGTTTACAGATTATTTTGCAACAGAGATAACAGTTCCTAAAAAATTAAAGAAAGAATATCTTTTGAGATTGGTAGGAAGAGTTGTAAATATAACTGAAAGAGAATTTAAAGACAAAGAGTTAAAAATAACTATGTCTATTGAAAGTTTAGATGATTATGATGATAATTTTATGGAGGCAAGTAATAAAATTCAAAAGATAGTTGATAAAAATAAAAATGATGCTCATATACTTTTTAATAAGTCTGTTAAAAGAATATTGGATAATAGCAAGTCCATAAGAATAACTATGGAATCAAATATGAAAATCAAATGGGAAAATATAAATTTCTCTATCTATTCTGAATTAATTTAAGGGTTTCTATTTTTTACTTTATTTTATTTATAAAATATTATACAATGATTGTATAATATTAATGAGATTAGGTGAGTTTATGTTTAAATTACATTCAAATTTTAAACCTACTGGAGATCAACCACAGGCAATAAAAACTTTGGTTGAAGGAATAAAGTCAGGAGTTAAGGATCAGGTACTTTTAGGGGTAACAGGTTCAGGAAAAACTTTTACAGTTGCAAATGTTATAGCAGAGGTTGGAAAACCAACTTTAATTTTAGCACCAAATAAAACATTAGCAGCTCAATTATATTCAGAGTATAAAAAATTTTTCCCAGAAAATGCAGTTGAATATTTTGTTTCTTATTATGATTATTATCAACCAGAGGCCTATATAAAATCAACTGACACCTATATAGAAAAAGATTCCTCTGTAAATGATGATATAGATAGAATGAGAAATGCAGCAACAGCTGCCTTAATAAATAGAGAAGATGTAATTATAGTGGCATCTGTATCAGCAATTTATGGATTGGGATCTCCAGAAACTTATAAAAAAATGACAATTCCAATAGATTTAAAAACTGGATATGATAGAAATAAACTTTTAGAAAAATTGGTAAACCTAAGATATTCAAGAAATGATATAGCTTTTGAAAGAGGAACTTTTAGAGTTAAAGGAGATGTAGTTGATATATATCCATCTTATATGGAGATGGGTTATAGACTTGAATTTTTTGGAGATGACTTAGATAGTATCTCAACTATAAATACTTTGACAGGACAAAAAATACAAAAAAATAAAGAGAGAATTGTAATCTATCCATCAACACATTATTTAACAGAAGATGAAAAGGTGGAAGAGATTTTAAATGAGATAAAAAGTGATATGGAAAAAGAGGTTCAGGCTTTTAAAGATGAAGGAAAAATTTTAGAGGCACAGAGGTTGGAACAAAGAACCACTTATGATATGGAAATGATAAAAGAGATAGGACATTGTAAAGGGATAGAAAATTATTCAAGATATTTAAGTGGAAAGAAACCAAATGAAAGACCAGATACTTTAATAGATTATTTTCCAAAAGATTTTTTAATTTTTATAGATGAGTCCCATATAGGAGTTCCACAGATAGGCGGAATGTATAATGGAGATAGAGCTAGAAAAGAATCTTTAGTAGAGAATGGATTTAGATTAAAATCAGCTTTAGATAATAGACCTTTAAAATTTGAAGAGTTTAGAAAAATTTCAAATCAAACAGTTTTTATTTCAGCAACTCCTGGAGATTTTGAAATAAAAGAATCAAATGGAAGTGTAGCAGAACAACTAATAAGACCAACAGGACTTGTAGATCCAGAGATTGAAATAAGAAAAACTCAAAATCAAGTTGATGATCTTTTAGATGAAATAAGAGAGAGAGTAAAAAGAAAAGAGAGGGTACTTGTAACTACTCTTACTAAAAAAATGGCTGAGGAGTTAACAGAGTACTATGCTAGTCTTGGTGTAAAAATAAAATATATGCATTCTGATATAGATACCCTTGAAAGAATTGAAATAATAAGAGAGCTTAGATATGGAAATATAGATGTCATAGTTGGAATTAACCTTTTAAGAGAGGGGTTAGATATACCAGAGGTTTCTTTAGTTGCAATTTTAGAAGCAGATAAAGAGGGATTTTTAAGAAGTCGTCGTTCTCTTATTCAAACAATAGGAAGGGCAGCCAGAAATATAAATGGAAAAGCTATTCTTTATGCTGATATAATGACAAAATCAATGTCACAGGCTATTGGTGAAACAGAGAGAAGAAGAAAAATTCAAAAGGAATATAATGCTTATAATAATATAGATCCAAAATCTATAATAAGAGAGGTTTCAGAAGAGGTTCTTAATTTAGATTATGGAATTGATATGGAAGAGGAGAAAAATATTTCAGAGATGAAGTTCTCTTCAAAAGAGGATATTGAAAAAGAGATAAAAGTTCTTTTAAAAGAGATAAAAAAATGTTCTGAAGAACTTGATTTTGAAACAGCTATATTGAAGAGAGATAAGATGAATAAACTAAAAGAGATGTTATTGGAGTTATAATATGGAAGATAAAATTTATAGTGTTACGGAATTTAATAAAATAGTAAAAAGTTTTATAGCTGATACTCCAGAATTTAGTAATTTCTTTTTAAAAGGGGAACTTTCAGGTGTAAATTATTATAAAAGTGGTCATCTTTATTTTACATTAAAAGATAGTAAGAGCCAGATAAAGTGTGCAGCTTTTAGTTATAAATTAAAAAGAATACCTGAGGATTTAAAAGAGGGAGATAGTGTAACTGTTTTTGGAGATGTAGGATTTTATGAAGCTAGAGGTGATTTTCAAATCTTAGTACGTCATATAGAAAAAGAAAATTCTATGGGAGAGCTTTATAGAAAACTTGAAAAGGTAAAAGAAAAAATGGAGAAGGCTGGATATTTTTCTCCAATGTATAAAAAAACATTACCAAAATATCCAACAACAATAGGAGTAGTTACATCTTCAAATGGAGCAGGACTTTATGATATAATAACAACGGCGAGAAAAAGAATGGAAAATATAAATATCTATGTTTATCCTTCAAAGGTTCAAGGCGAAGGTGCCATTGAAGAGATAGTGGAAGGGATAGAAACCTTAGATAAAATTCCAGAGATAGATCTTATAATAGCAGGACGTGGTGGTGGAAGTATAGAAGATCTTTGGGCTTTCAATGAAGAAAAAGTAGCTATGGCATTTTTTAATTGTAAGAAACCTATTATTTCTGCAGTGGGGCACGAGATAGATTTTTTACTTACAGATCTAGTGGCAGATGTAAGGGCTGCAACACCAACTCAAAGTGCTGAAATAGCAATTCCTGTAAAAAAAGATGTAGAAAATTATTTGGAAGAGAGAAAAAAATATTTAACTCATAGAATAGAAAAACAATTGGAGGTAGCAAAGCTCCATTTAGAAAATAGAAAAAATTCATATGCTTTAAAAAACTTTTCAAAAGTTTTTAAAGAGTCTGAGGAGATTTTAAATAATAAAGAGATAGAACTTGAAAATATAATGAAGTTACTATTGGAAAGAAAAAAACAAAAATTAGATTTACAGGTTGAAAAAGTAATATCTTTAAATCCATTGAATGTTTTATCAAGAGGATATTCTTTAGTAAAACATAAGGATAAAATTATAAAAAATTCTAACGAAGTTAAATTAGAAGATGAAATTATAATTAATTTACACAGTGGAAGTATAATAGGAACAGTAAAGGAGATAAAAGATTAATGAAATATTTTTTTAAAATGATTTTAGTAGTAATGATTTCTGTTTCTTCATTTGCTAATAATTATTTTGACTCATCTAGTTTATTAAATGGAAAAGTCAATATAGATTATAGTGATGAGGAGGACTCTGGAGGGTTTGAAGGGCTAGAGGAAGAGGAAAGACCTACAAGTATAACTTTTAAATACACAGATAAATATAGAGTAAAAAGAAGTTTTACTATACCAGTTTTAATACAAAATGAAGGGGATCCAAGACCAGCTGAGATAGCTACTATTGAAGATAGAGTTGTAAGAGAAACTATAAGAGAGAAAGCAGCAGCTATGCTTAGATACTATAATAAAGCATTTTCTAGTTATTTGGAAAAAATAAGTAATGACTCAGGTAAGATTTATGAATTAGGAAATTACTATTTTGTAAATGGACAGTATGAAAAAGCTAGAGATGTTTTTAGTAAGAATATAACAAGTATAGAAAATCTATTTGGGGCAGCAACAACAAATAGATTTTTAGGAGATTATGAGGCAGCAATAGCTTATTATAGTGAAGTTATATATATGAATCCAAATTTACCAGAGCCATATTTAGGTAGAGGGATTTGTTATAGAAATAAAGAAAAAACTAGAGAGGCATTGGCAGACTTTTTAAAATATAAAAGTATGAAAAATAGTGAAGAGGCATATGCAGCTTTAGGAAATATTTATATCTTAAGAAAAGATTATTCAAATGCTAAATTTATTTTAAATGAGGGAAAATTGCTATATCCAAAATCAAAAATTATAAGTGATTTATTAGTAAGAGCTCATGGAAGATAGAGGGATAATATGGAATGGTATAGATTAAGGATTGTTAAAATTAAATATAAAAATATTTTAAAACTAATGAATTCTTTTGAAAATTACCAAGATATATTTAAACTTACAGATGAACAATTAAAGCTATACTTTAAATTTGATGATGAAACTATATTATTACTTCATAAATCTAAAAAAATAAATTTAGAGGAAGAGTTAAAATCATTAAAAAATTTGGGAATAAAGATTGTATCATTAAAAGATAAAGATTACCCAATAAATTTAAAAAATATATCACATCCACCAGTATTTTTATACTATAAAGGAGATTTAAATCTTGCTGATAAAAATACAATTGGAATAGTTGGAACTAGAAAACCTACAATTTATGGAAAAAGAGTTTGTGAAAAAATAACTTGTGAGTTAGTCGAATCAGATGTAGTTACAGTAAGTGGACTGGCTTTTGGAATAGATACCATATGTCATAAAACAACTCTTGAAAATAATGGAAAAACTATTGCAGTTGTAGGGTCTGGACTTGATATTCCATATCCTAAAGAAAATAAAAATTATTGGGAAGAGATAGGGAAAAAGGGATTGATAATATCGGAATTTCCTATGGGAACAGAACCGATAGCTTATAATTTTCCTTTGAGAAATAGAATCATAGTGGGACTCTCTAAGGGAATAGTAGTTATAGAGAGTAAGGAAAAAGGCGGAAGTTTGATAACAGCTGGTCTTGCTTTAGAAGAGGGAAGAGATGTATTTTCTGTTCCGGGAGATATTTATTCTCCAGCCTCAATAGGAACTAATAATCTTATTAAAAATTCTGAGGCAAAATTGGTAACTTGCGGAGAGGATATACTAAAAGAATTTAATTGGGATATAAAAGAAAAAAATAAAGTAAACTTAAATTTATCAGAAGATGAATTTAAAATATATAACTCCTTGATAAAAGAAAAAAACTTAGATGAGTTGGTTGTATCCACTGGAATAAAGCCAAAAATTCTTTTGGCTATTCTTATGGATATGGAGATAAATGGGTATATTTCAAGTATTAGTGGAGGAAAATATATTAGAAAAGTAAAATAAAAATTATTTTATTTGAAAGGTATGGAATTATGAAGAAAAATGACAAAAAAAATCTAGTGATAGTGGAATCACCTGCAAAAGCTAAAACTATTGAAAAAATATTAGGAAATAATTTTTTAGTAACAGCATCTTTTGGACATATTAGAGATTTACCTAAAAGCACTTTAGGGGTGGATATTGAAAATAACTTTACTCCAAATTATTCTACTATTAGAGGAAAAGGAGAGATAACTAAAAATCTAAAGGCTTTAGCAAAAAAAGCTGAAAAAGTGTATTTAGCTTCCGACCCAGATAGAGAGGGAGAGGCAATAGCTTGGCATATAGCTCATACATTAAAATTAGATGAAAATGAAAATAATAGAATAGAGTTTAATGAGATAACAGCTTCAGCAATAAAAGATGCAATAAAACATCCTAGAAAAATAGATATAAATAAAGTAAATGCTCAACAAGCAAGAAGAATATTGGATAGACTTGTGGGATATGAGGTAAGTCCACTTCTATGGAAAGCTATCTCTTCAAATACAAGTGCTGGTAGAGTTCAATCTGTTGCTTTGAAATTAATTTGTGAATTGGAAGATGAAATAAAAGCATTTATACCAGAAAAATATTGGGATATCAATGGTGAGTTTCAAGATAAAATAAA
>NZ_JARHZE010000038.1 GCF_029258315.1 Fusobacterium sp.
TGGTTAGTTGGCTCGTCAAGAACTAAAAGATTTGCTTCTCTATTCATTAACTTACAAAGACGAACCTTTGCATTTTCTCCTCCTGATAAAACTCTCATTTGGCTTGTTATATGATCTCTTGTCAGTCCACATTTAGCAAGAGCTGCTCTAGCCTCTTGATTTGTAAAGTGTGGAAACTCATTCCATATTTCATCAAGAGCTGTTGTAGTTGTAGCAATCTCTTCTTGCTCAAAATATCCAACTTCTAAAAACTGTCCATGTTCAACCTCTCCTGAGAAAGGCTTTAACTTTCCAAGAATAGTTTTTAAAAGAGTAGATTTTCCCAATCCATTTACCCCTTTAATAGCTATTTTTTGGTTACGTTCTATTGTGAAATTTAATGGTTTTGTTAAAGGTTCATTGTAACCAATAACTAAATCTTTTACAGTTATAACCTCTCTACTTGGAGTACGAGCTTCTTTAAATTCAAAAATTGGTTTTGGTTTTTCTCTTGCCATTTCAATTATTTCCATTCTATCTAACTTTCTTTGACGATCTTTAGCAAGATTTGTCGTTGCAACACGAGCTTTATTTCTAGCAATAAAATCTTTTAAATGCTCAATCTCTTTTTGTTGCTTTTTATATGCTTGTTCCAATTGTCTTTTCTTTAACTCATACATCTCTTGGAATTGGTAATAATCTCCTGTATATCTTGTTAAAGTTCCCGAATCCATATGATAGATTACATTGACTACTGAATTTAAAAAATCTATATCGTGAGAAACTAAAATAAAAGCATTCTCATAATTTTGTAAAAAGTTTTTAAGCCAAGCAATATGATTTTCATCCAAAAAGTTTGTAGGCTCATCTAGTATTAATATCATTGGATTTTCTAATAAAACTTTTGCAAGTAAAATTTTTGCTCTCTGTCCACCAGAAAGCTCTGTTACATCTTTCTCTAAACCTATATCCATAAGACCAAGTCCTGCTGCATACTCTTCAACCTTAGAATCAAGTGAATAGAAATCCCCACTTTCTAAAATAGTTTGAATCTCTCCAACCTCTTCCATTAAAGTATCCATCTCTTCAGGTGAGCAGTCTGCCATTTTATCATATAAAGCCATCATCTCTTTTTCAAGCTCAAACATATGATTAAAAGCACTTCTTAAAATATCTCTTATAGTTTTTCCTTTTTCCAAAGTACTATACTGATCCAAATATCCTGTTGTAATATGATTACACCACTCTATTTTTCCTTCATCTGGCATAAGTTTTCCTGTTATAATATTTAAAAATGTTGATTTTCCCTCTCCATTTGCTCCAACAAGTCCTATATGTTCCCCTTTTAATAAACGGAAAGATACATTGTCTAAAATTTGTCTAGCACCAAAACCGTGGCTAACACTATTTACATCTAATATACTCATTCAAAACCTCTCTATATTAAAATTTTTTATAATATATTTATTAAAATTTCTTTCAAATAAAAATTAAATATAATTTTTTTATAAAAGAAAAGCCCCAATTTAAGTTATTGAGGCTAAATTAAATCTTTACAATTATATCATAATTTTCATTAAAAATCAAAAATTTTATCTAAACAAACTTCTTTTTTATTTTACAATATATTCAGAAACTTTAATATCTTTTTCAAAAATTTCACAGAATGCTTTATTATCTTTTTCACATTGCCAATTTATTTTATAAATTTTATCAGCATTTTTCAATGAAATCTCATCCTTACTTATTTCTAATTCATTTTCTTTTAGTATATCTTCATATTTTTTATTTTTATCAGTTACAATTCCCCAAACCAAAGTTTTATTTTCTGGGTTTAATCCATACTCTACCCAAACTTTTAAGAAATATTTCCCATTATTTTTTTCTAACTCTATATTTATTTTTTCATCCTTAAAGAAAATATATTTTTTACCAAAAACTTCAATTTCCTTTGCAACTATCTCTATTTCTTTATCTAAAGAAATATTTTTTCCATCTACACTTACTTTTGGTATCTCTTCAAATCTTCTATTTAAAATTGTTGTATATATCTCTCCTGTTCCTGTTATATCAGTTTCAGCAAATAATACTCCCCAATCCAAGAAATACCAAGATTTTTTACTTGATAACTTTTCATTCCAGTTAGTATATTCCATTCCAACTACACCACAAGAACCAAATTTAGTTCCTCCGACCAATTTATTTTCTATATATTTTGTTTCAGAGTTTCTTTGAGCATCTATATTTTCCATATTCATTTTTATCTCAGTTGTTCCCGGCATAAAATGACTATCTATCTCATTCCAATAATTCTTATATTGTCCTAAATCTTCATCATAAAGAGTATATGCTCCATCTCCTGTAAACCAACCTCTTAAGTTTTCTCCATTCATTGCTTCATAGTTTCCAACTTTATATGAATGCATTGATATTCCTAGAGCATAATCCTCTGTTCTTTTCATTACTCTGTTCATATTATTGCAAATTATTAGTTGATCTTTATATGAAAAATCTTTCTCTTCTATTTCGTCCATAAATTTTTTAACTTCATTATAGAAAAATACAGAATTTTCATTTTCAAAATATTTATAGAAACTTTCTTTCTCTATCTCTCTTTTTATCATTTTTCCCAATTTTAATCTATATTTTTCTGGAGAATTTACAGATAATAAAAATAGAGAATTTAAAATCCTGTGTCCCATTACATGATCAAATAGTTGTTCTCTTACTATCCCTCTTCCATTTAAAAAGTCAGGGAATAATCCTTTATAAAAAAATGGTTCGAATCCTTTATCAACTATTTCATAAAAATTTTCTATTCTTGATAAATATCTTTCATATTTAGTATTTCCTACCAAATATAAAATCTCTCCTACACCACTTAAAAGGACTGCTCCATACCCTCCATTATAAGCTATACTTCCGTGTTGTATAAATGATCCATCTCTATAAAATCCATCTCTTTCTTTCAATTCGTCATCTTTTTTATATTCCCATACTTCTGGTAGAGCTTCTAATGAATCTATAATTTCATTTTCATCTTCTAATAAAACTCCTCTTAAAAATGAAATTTTTACTGTATCAGTTCTATTTCCACCTGTGGATACTCTTAAAGGATTATTGCTTGGGTGTAACGCTACTGGATTATTTCCTGAAAATCTTGAGTCTGGTTGAAAATATTTTGTAGTGGAAAGTATTTTTTCCATCAGTGTTCTATCCATTTCATCTTTTAATAAAATAAAAATATCATTTATACGAAGAGGTATCCCAATCTCCCATTGCCACCAGTTTGTATGTTCTCTAGCCTCTTTATTGTAGAAAAATTTTTCTCCAGCTTTTAATTGTTCCATGATTAAAAGAATAATCTCATCTTTTAAATAACTTTTAGTTCCTTTAGTTTTATAAGCCTTTGTCAATGTTAAAATATCTTCATAAAACTCTTTCATTAAAGGAACACTATTTATTATTTTTTCATAGTTAGTATTTCTTAATTCAACACTTTCTTCAACTATTCTTTTACTTTCTTTATTAAAATATTCAATACTTTGTACTGTTCCAACTCCATTGCCTATCAGATATGTTTTTCTTCTCTCTGCTATAATTTTATTATCCATATTTCCCCCTCATACTCTTTGATAATTATATATGGCAATAGGCGATTATCATATCCCTATGAACTAATCGCCTAAAATTTTTTTATTATTTTACATTAAAATTCTTCTTAATTTTAAAACTTCTGTTGCTCCATTATTTCTTAAGTTAATTTTAATATTTGTAACTCCGTTTCCTGTTTTAACTTCTACATCTTTTGTTGAACTTTCATCTAAAGTATAGTTTCCATCTAGTTCAAACTCTGAATTATATTTTGCTAATTGTGTTGGATCAGCTAAGTATAGCACTGCTGTTCCCTCTGAATGATTTTCTTCTAATACAACTGATGCAGTTGAGAATGATTTTATTTTTTCAAATTTCATTGGAGAATCTTTCCAGAAATGTATTCTTGTTAGATTATTTTCCTCATCCTTCATAGCAAATATATTTTCATTCATCTCTTTTATATTAAATTGAGAGATATCATATTTAGCCACTTCACTAGGAGTGAACATTGGTAAAATTACATATGAATATTTATCATTTTTAGGATTTTCTTTGTGATTGATATAAATAGTTACATATTTTTTTACTATCTCATCTGTTGAAGTTCCACCTATTTTTTTCCAATTTCCTTTTCTCTCTTCAAATTTAATAACAACTTGAGGTGCCTCTATTATTTTATAACCAATATTTTCGTTCTTGTAATTTTCAGAGAAATTGATCACAAGATTTTTTGGATTATCAATAACTGTATCCTCTTTTATCTCTTTACCATCTACAAATAGTTTTCCAGAATTTAATATTCTATTATCTATTGTTGTATGGATTTCTCCTTCAGTTCCTTTTATATTATATCCTGTTACAAATACTCCTCCATCTTCCTTCATTAGATAAACTTTTTTAGCTTCTAACTCTTTATTCCAAGAAAGCATATCCATTCCAACAAAAGCTTCTTTAGTATTTACTCCTCCTACCCAAGATTTTGGTGTAGGCATTCCTCTTCTCTCTCCACTTTTATCTGCTCTAAATTTTAAAGAGTTTGTTACACCTGAAAGATGATACATATCCACAGTTGGCCAAAACTCTGTATAAGCTTTCGAATCTTTTCCATAAATATATGTCATTCCCTCTCCAGTAAACCAACCTTGAACATTTTCTCCATTCATAGTTTCAAAGTTTGCTATTCTAGAAGAGTGCATTGATAAAACAACTGCTCCACCTTTATTGTTTTTACTAACAACTCTGTCCATAGCACCGAATATTTTATTTCCTACTGTATTTTCTACTTTTACATTTTTATCTTCAACTATTTTTTTAAGTATTTCTCTAATAGTTCTTGAACTTGTTCCAGCTATTACATCTTCTGAATTATTTGAAAGTATAGTTGTTTTTACAAGTGATTGCATCTTTGTTTTAAATTCTTCTGGAGCTCCCTCTGATAAAAGAGCAACAGTTCCTAAAACAGTTTTTCCACGCTCTAAGTCACTTGATCCATTTCTTGAAATAGATCTTCCACTTACAGAATCATTTATTCCACCATTGATAAATAAATATGAATATCCTCTTAAAATAGAATCATAGATATTATTTAATCTCTCATCATTTTTTTCAAACTCTGTATCTTTTACAAGATATAAAATTTCCCCTACACCACTAAATAATACAGCTGCATATGTTCCATTATATGCTACATTTCCATGTTGAACAAAAGATCCGTCTCTATAAAATCCATCTTTTTTTGTTACATACTCTCCAACTTCTACTAAAGCATCTAAAGCATATTTTACTTGAGCCTCATCATTTAAATTTATTCCTCTCATAAAAGATATTACAGATGTATCTGTTCTATTTCCACCAGTTGAAACTCTTTTATCAGGACTTGACGAATAAGATGCTGTTGGACTCATTCCACTGTATTTTGCATCAGGTTGGAAATATGCTGTTGCACCTAAATATTTTTCCTTCTGCTCTTTTGTTAATCCATCTCCCATTAACATAACAATATCATTTACATCTTTTGGAATTCCTATCTCCCATTGCCACCAGTTACCTAACTCTTTAGCATCTTCATGATAACCTTTTTCATAGATATAGTCCATCGCATCTACAACTACATTTTTTATATCTTCGTTTTTATAATATTTACTTCCTTTTGTAGCATAAGCTTTTGCTAATACTTTGACTTCTCTGTAACTATTGTTTATTGTTACTCCACTTGTCATATCCTCTTTTTCTGAAAATAAATATTTTTTATTTTTTTCTTTATTTATTTTATCATAAACTGTTTCTGCATATCTCTCATTAGTTTCAATTAATTCTTTTATTTCTGGACTTTTTATATTATCCTTTTCTAATATCCCAGTTAAATACTCTATTCTTCTTGTTTTTATTTTTGCAATATCATCTTTTATTTTTTCTGCAAAAGATGATATAGATAATATCATTGTTAATATAAATACCATTAATTTTTTCATTTCTTTTTATTCCTCCTTATTAAAAACTATATGTAAATCCAATAGATGGTCTTAATGAATATGTTCTTGTTTCAGTTCCATTTTTTGGATCTCCAGCTTTAACATTTTTTGCTTTTAATACTAGTAAATCTGTTCCTATAAATCCTGCTAGTCCTTGAGCTATTGGTTGTGAGTATTTTACCGTATATCTTGTTTCATAACTCTCCCCTGTGATATTACCATCATTCAATGTGTAGAAAGCTCCATGTCCTAAAGGTATTCTTGCAGATAAAAGAACACTTGCTCCATTTCCAAAATAATAAGTAGCTGAAGGTCTTAATTGATTTAAATTATATTTATCAGATGAGTTTACTGTATCCCAAGATAAATTTCCTTTAGAATCCCAAACAGCTTTTCTACTATCTTTATCATACCAAGTATCATCTCTAAAGTAGTTTACTTTTAGTTGCCAACGAGGCATAAATCCAGTATATGTTAATCCCCATTCACTTTCTATTTTAAGATCTGTATTTCCTTCATTAGCTCCTCTATAAGTATATATTCCAGTAATTGTTGAGTTTCCCCCAAATATAAATCCATGTCCTAAATTATATTTTAAGTTTGGAGTAATTCTTAGTTGATGAACAGCATTTCTATTTCTATCCTCATATTTTTTACCTGTATTTATAGGTGATGAAGATTTTTCATTTCTATATCCAACATTTAAACCATAAGTTCCTCTTGAATATGTATCTATCCATTTAACTTCTCCATGAATTCTTTGCCCTTGTTTTCTTCTTTCATTTTTATCAAGAGATTCAATCATTCCTGTCTTAGCTACATAAGTTTCAAAATAATATGAATATTTTGTCTTTTTATCATTTAAACTTAAAGCTAATTTTGGTTTTAACTGATAAGATGATGTATAATCACCACTTGAATGTTCTCCGTTTGGTAAATAGTAAGAACGATTTGAATCATCTGTTGTTTCTAAACTAGCTGTTAATGATCCACCCCATCTACTAGATTGATTTTTAGTATTTTCTATTTTATTTAAAATAGGTCCAATTATAAATGGATCTGATAATCTGTCCATTTTATATACAAATCCTGCTCCTCTTCTATCATTATCATATTCTGATGAAGCTACTTTAGTATAATCTGCAAAAATTGTAAAATCTTCTGTTAAATCTAAAGCTCCATTTAAAGAATAAGAAATAATATTCTCTCTTGTTGTTGTACCCACTTTATGATTTTTACCTAATGCTGATAACTTTAATTCTTTTCCACCTTTTATATTTCCAAGTTCTGTCTCATAACTTATATCAGCACCTATTCTATATTTTTTATCAAGTACATATCCATTATGTTGAGCTGTTAAACCTATATAAGGAACAACAGAATCATACATTTGCTCATTAACCGGAACATTTTTAATAGTTAAATTTTTATTTGCTGCATCTTCTTTTTGATCTGAATTTTCATTAATATTTCCTTGAACTATTTTTGTCCAGTTAATTCCACCATATGTTTTTATACTATTATTTTCATCATCATATAAATTATAAAATAAAGTTGTTCCTCCACCTAATCCAAATACTGGATATGTAGAATCATAAGTATAATTTATATCTTTTCCATCTTTAGCAAATTTAATATTTCTTGATACATTTGTATGAGAATAAACAAAGTTTACATTTGATAAAAGAGAAACTCTATCTGAAAATTCATGGTTGTAATATCCTCCTATATAGATATTATCCATTTTAGCAGAACCATTTTTACCATTTTCGAATTTTACATTTCCTTTTGCTCCTCCATATACAAATCCCATTGTTCCTTCTGGTGAAATTTGTTTTTCTGTAATCGCTAGTATTCCTCTTTCATCATAATCAACATCCATAAGTCCACCTATTTTATGTTTGTTGTTTATATATTTTACATCTTGCTCATACGAACCTAAAGGTTTCTCTCTTGTTTTATCTTTTTCTAATTTTCTATCTTTAACTGTATTTGATAAACTTCTTGAGTTTATTGCTACAAAATCAGCAGTATATCCATGTACTCCACCAGATAATTGAGTCATAGCATCATTAAACTCTTTTTCATTTAAAAGAGATAAAATAGCCATCCCTTTCTTAAAGTCTCCTTGAGCATTAGCTTCATTTTTATCTAATACGCTTCCAAAATCTTTTAATTGTGATTTACTAACTACATCTTTATAATCTTTTTTTGTAGCTATGATATTACCTTCTGAATTTGTTTTATAATTCCATACTGCTGTGTTATTAAAAACATTTTCTCCTTTTACTTCAACATTACCACCTAATATTTCACTTACATTAAATTCTTTTTCTTTATCTGAAATAAAAGCTATTTTTGTTCCATTATCTATAATTGTATTTCCTTGAATAACACCAGTAGAATTATCTTTTTTATTAGTTAAATCTACTATAATTTCTGATTTTTCCAAAGTTATACTTCCATTAGAGGCTTTATTAAGATTATTCTCTTTTATATATTTATCTGTTCCAGTATTATACTCTAGAGATATTCTTGAATTACTTACTTTACTATCTCCTTTTGAAATAATTTTTTCAAAATTATTTACATTTAAATCAGAATGATTTCCACCATCAAATAATAAAATATCATTTCCACTACTTTCTTTAGATTTACTTCCATTTATTTTTCCAATAATACTAGATCCTTCCTTTAATATTATTGTATTATCTGTATCTTTTCCTGTTGTTATTGCTACTCCATTTTTTCCAGCATCTATTTTTCCACTATTCTCTAATTTATTGTTCTTCCCTTTTGTTAAATCTATTTTTCCTATTACTTCTGAACCATTTTCTAGTGAAATTACAGTATTTTCTACAGTTCCTAATTCAATTGCCTTTCCATTAATTCCAGCATCTATTTTTCCACTATTCTTTATTTCATTATTTTTTCCAGCATATAAATGTATTCCTACAGATCCATTTTCTGCTTTAATTGTTCCTTTATTTTCTAATTTTGCTTTATTACTAGCTGTTCCAAACATCACAGCTTTAGCACCTTTTCCTGTTGCAATTATAGTTCCTTCTTTTTCATTAGAAAATATTCCACTACTTCCATTTAAATAAACACCTTTTGCATTATTTCCTGTTGCTTCTATTACTCCTCTATTTTCTGCTTTTCCTTTTCCTACTTGTACTCCTGTTGCATCCCCTACTACTTTAATTTTTCCCTCTTCTTTATTTATAAAATTAGCATTAGTATCAGCTAAATTTATTCCAAATCCTTTTTCAGTAACAACTATTTCTCCTTTATTTTCTGCTTTTCCTTTTGTACTTAAATTTATTCCAGTACTTCCACTTTTTACTTCCATTACTCCCTTTTCAGAATTTATAAAATTTCCACCTTGTGAAAATACTCCATTTGCTCCATTTGTCACTTCTATTTTTCCAGCATTTGTTGCAATAGAATTTCCTGAACCAAATTGTATTCCTTTTGCACCTTTTTTATCTACTTTTATTGTTTTATTATTTGTAAACTTCCCTGATGATGTTAAATAAACACCTTTTGCATTAGAATCATCTCCACCGTTAATAATAATATTATTATTATTTTCCGCAGTTCCTTTATCAACTTGTATTCCTGTTGATTCTTTTGAAACTTCTATTTTCCCATTATTTATTAGATAAGTTTTATCATTATTTTGTAATTGAACTCCTATACTTTTATCGTTTGTTTTTATTGTACCATTATTTTCTATTTTACCTTCATTTGTTAAAACTATCCCTTTAGAATCATCATTTAATTCAATCCTTCCATTATTAATAAAGTTTCCACCCTGCATACTTGCTGTTGTAATACCGTCTTTTACTTTTATACTTCCATTATTAACAAATTTACTATCTGAAGTTTTATCAATATTTACAAATCTTTCTACATCCTTATATTCATCTTTTGAAAGATTAATATTTAATTCCTCTTTCAAAGTTATTTCTCCATTATTTTTTATAGAAATCATTGTTTTATCATTTGGTTTTACCTTATTAAAGATTTCTTTTTGATTTGTTATCTCCAATGTTTTATTGTCAGCATATAATGTCGCTTGAACATTGATTTTTAACCCCAAAGTTATCATTGCTAATAAAAGCATCTTTTTTTCCCTATTAATCACTTTTGTTCTCCTTATATCTAGTATTATTTTTTATTAAAAAAGAGAGATTATATTTTTCAATTTATAAACTCTCTTTATTAAAACAATTTAATTTTATTAAGTCATAAATCTTTTGTATTATGTTATTTAGTATATCTTGTGGTATATCTTGGATTTTATCTTCGATTTCCCGTTATTCACTTAACACATATATTTTATTTGTTAATTTTTTGAATTAATTTTAAAACTTTTATGCTAAAATTATACAAATTAATAATATTTTTGTAAATCTTTATTATTCAGATGGAATAGTGAATATTTTTTTACTTTATTTCAATAATATTTTATTTCAAATATTAATTTAAATATAAAATTTTATTAACTTTAATAGAAATATTTTTAAAATTTTGATAATAAAAAATGATTATTTCATTTTTATTGAAATAACCATCTTTTACATAATATTTTAATTATTAATTCTATTGAGCCATAAATCTATCATATGCTTTCTTTTGAATTTCTTCAGATCTTTTTAAACCAATATCATTTAATCTCTTAATATAAGAATCCCATTCAGAGTCAACATCTTTAATTCCTAAAATCCAAATTTGTGCCATCTCTTCTGTTATATTACGAAGTTGTGCTTCTATTTTTAATAATTCTTGCATCTCTTCTTTTGTATATTTTAATACTGGCATAGGAGTTTTTATTACTCCACTCTCAACATATAATTCCATTGCCTCAACTGCTTCTTTATCAGCCCATTGCTTTTCATTTTCTGCATCTTGGAACATACCTAATCTATACTGAGCTCCACTTTCCCTTATAACTGCAAGAGGATTTTTTCCTTCTGGATTTTTTAAGACTTTATCAGTGTATTGAGGTTTACCATCAACCATTGTATAAGTATCTCCCTCAATACCAAAGTTCCATAATCTTCTTCCCTCTTCACTGTACCAGAAATCGAAATACTTAACTATTGATACTGGATCTTTAGCTTTATATCCTATTCCCCAACCTCCCATATAAGTTGGTCTAGCAAATGTTGTTTGTTTATTTCCTTTATATTCTGGTGGTAGAATTACTGAGAAATTAAATCCAGGTACTACATTTTCTAATTTTTTATTATATGATCCTGTACTTGCAAACCAGTCATTAGTGAATCCTCCTAAGTTATTACTTAACATATAATCTCTTGAAGAAAGTCCTCTAGTAAATACCTCTTGGTCTATAAGTCCTTCTTTATACCATTTTGCAAGTTCTTTCATAGCTTCTTTATATTCTGGCTGAACTGGTCCAAAAGCTGGTTCTCCACCTTTATCATACCAAGTTACTTCTGCCTTAAATATATCAGCAAGAGCCATTATTAATTTTCTGTTTACATTTCCTCTTAAGAATAATGGTACTTCATCTTGTTTTCCATTTCCATTTGGATCTTTTTCTTTAAAAGCTTTTAAAACTTCATGAAGTTCTTCTACTGTCTTAGGCTCTTCTAAACCTAATTTATTTAACCAGTCTTTTCTAATATAATATCCTTGAGTAGAACTTAATTTAAAATAGTCATTGTAATTTGGTATCATATAAATATGTCCATTTGCTGCCACAGCATCTTTTTTGTATCTTGGATTTTCTTCCCAGAATTTTTTAATATTTGGTGCATTTTCTTCTATTAAATCTTCTAATGGAAGAAGTCCACCCTCAACACCAAACTTTTCTAAAACTTCTGTAAGCTCATAAGCAATTATATCAGGAATTTTTCCTGAAGAAACCATTAAGTTAAATGATTGTACTTCATCACTTTGATTTTTTGAAGCTACCCCTTTTAATTTAACATTTGTTAACTCACTAGCTTTTTTAAATACTGGTAAATTTCCATCAAATGCTTTTCCTAAGAACACTCCAAAAACTGTAAACTCTTTTGATTTTTCAGAAATCATTGATCCTTCCAATTTTTGATTATTTTCTGTTGAAGTTTTTTCTTGTTGCCCCTTATCTCCACACCCAACTAGAGAAGAGGCTAATAATAGCCCAGCTATTAATGCTTTTAATTTCATCCTATTTCCTCCTAAATATATATTATCCTTTTACTGCTCCTAAAGTAACACCTTTCTTAAAGAATTTTTGAATGAAAGGATATACTATAAGAATTGGTATTAATGATAAAGCGATTACTGCATATATTATTGTTTGAGGAGAAGTTAAACTTTCTGGAGTTATCATTTGAGTTGCCTCTCCAGCCATATTCTTCTCAACAATAAGTTTCTTTAAGAAAACCTGTAATGGCGCTTTAGTATCATCTGTTAAAAGTATCATTGTCCAAAAATATCCATTCCATCTTGATACAGCATAGAATAAAGAAACTGTTGTTATTGCTGATGTTGAAAGAGGTAGGTATATTTTTGTTAAAATTTGTAATTGTGATGCTCCATCTATTCTTGCAGATTCTTCCAAAGATCTTGGTATAGCTTCAAAGAAAGATTTTAAAATAATTACATTAAATGTATTTATTGCGAATCCTAAAATTACACCTGTATAACTATTTATCATTCCTAAATCTCTTAGGTTTAAATATTTTGGTATCATTCCAGGATCAAACCACATAGTTACTACAACCATCATTGTAAAAAACTTTCTGAATTTTAATTCTGGTTTTGATAAAACATAAGCACCGCAAAGTGTAAAAAACATACTTGTTATTGTTCCAAAGAAAGTTATAAAAATCGAGTTTCCATAAGCTCTCCAAATTCCAGACAACTTCATAGCACTTATAAAAGAATTAAAATTAAATCCTTTTGGGAAAAGAACTACTGCTCCACTTTCAACAAGGTAAGGGTTACTTACTGATGCTGAAAATACATAAACAATTGGATACAAGAACATTATTGCAAAAATTGTTAGAAGTATGTAGTTCGCTATATAAAATATTTTTTCATCCATTCCAACTTTTATTTTATTTTTCATTTTTACCTCCAAAAATTACCACAAACTTGATTGAGTAACTTTTTTACTCCATTTATTAGCACTATAAACAAGGATACAACCAACAAAAGCATTAAATAATCCAACTGCTGTTGCAAGTCCAAAGTCTTGCATTAACATACCAGTTCTATAAACATATGTACTTATAACGTCTGCAGTCTCATATGTTGCTGGTTGATATAGTAATAATACTGTTTCAAAAGCTACGTTTAACATACTTCCAACTTTTAATACTAACATTACTACTATTGTAGGAATAATTGCTGGTATTGTTATATATCTTAATTGTTTGAATTTGTTTGCTCCGTCTATTTTAGCTGCCTCATATAATTGTTCATCAACTGCTGTTAGAGCTGCTAAATATATTACTGCATTAAATCCTGTTGTCTTCCAAATATTTAATCCTGTAAATATTCCTCTAAAGTATTCAGGTTTTGATAAGAAATAAACTTTTTCAAAACCAAGTTTTGCTAAGATCATATTTACAACTCCAGTACTTGGAGATAAAACATTTATTGTTATACCTGTTGCAACAACTATTGCTATAAAATATGGAATAAATGAAGCTGTTTGAACTATTGTTTTAAAATATTTATTTTTTACTTCATTTAACATTAAAGCTATTAATATAGCAAAAGGAAATTCTAGTGTTAAACTATATACATTAAGCATTAAAGTATTTTTTAAAGTTACATAGAAATATGGACTTGTTAAAAACTCTTTAAAGTTATCAAGACCTACCCAATCACTTCCACTTATTCCTTTAAATAAACTGAAATCCTTAAAAGCTATTAACAAACCATACATTGGTTTAAACATAAAGAAAGCATACCAAAGAATAAATGGTAAAAGTATTAGGTATAGCATTCTTTGATCTTTATTGAACCCTTTTATTTTCATTTTTATCTCCCCCGATACTATAAAGAAATATTCTCTTCTGTTTCTGCATCAAAAATATGTGCTCTTTTTATATTAAAGTAAAACTTTCCAGTTTCTCCATGTTTTACTCCTTCTGATTTTCTAGCTTCTATTCTTGAAGTGAATTCTTGTCCATCTATTGTGAAATAAATAAATTCTTCATTTCCCATATGTTCAACAATACTAATTTCTCCTGTTAAGAAGTTTTCTTCCTCTCCCTCTGGATGTGTTGTTCTGTTTCCTAGATTTTCTGGTCTTATTCCTAAAACAACTTTCTTTCCAACATATCCTTTTACTTTTCCTGCCATTTCTTCAGTTAAAATTACACGTCTTTCATTTCCAAATATAAATACTATTTTTTCACCAGATTTTTCTAATCTTCCATCAACGAAGTTCATAGATGGACTTCCTATAAATCCTGCAACGAATTTATTTGCTGGTTTATGATATAAGTTAAGTGGTGTATCAACTTGCATTATTTTTCCATAGTTTAAAACACAAATTCTATCTCCCATTGTCATAGCTTCTACTTGGTCGTGTGTTACATATATCATTGTAGCAGTTTGTCCCTCTGCCTTTAATTGCTTATGAAGTTGTGTTATTTTTACCCTCATTGATACTCTTAATTTTGCATCTAGGTTTGATAAAGGCTCGTCAAATAAAAATACATCTGGTTTTCTAACTATTGCTCTTCCTACTGCAACCCTTTGTCTTTGTCCTCCTGACATCTCTTTTGGTTTTCTATCTAATAAAGCTGTTATTTCTAATTTTTCAGCTGCTTCTTTAACCCTTCTATCAATTTCATCTTTTGGAGTTTTTGCCATTTTTAAACCGAAAGCCATGTTGTCATAAACTGTCATATGTGGATATAATGCATAGTTTTGGAAAACCATTGCTATTCCTCTATCTTTTGGTGGAAGATCGTTTACAAGTTTATCTCCTATCCAAATCTCTCCCCCTGTAATTTCCTCAAGTCCAGCAACCATTCTAAGTGTTGTTGATTTGGCACAACCTGAT
Organism: Fusobacterium sp.; assembly: GCF_029258315.1. Classification (GTDB taxonomy): domain Bacteria; phylum Fusobacteriota; class Fusobacteriia; order Fusobacteriales; family Fusobacteriaceae; genus Fusobacterium_B. The sequence continues at coordinate 15,091 of NZ_JARHZE010000038.1, forward strand.
GGCCCTACAAAAACCATAAATTCTCCATCTTTAATATGTAAATCTATTCCATGAACTGCTTTAAACCCATTTGGATATGTTTTTTCTACTTTCTTTAAAATTACCTCTGCCATTTTATTTTTTTACTAAAAAATATATATTTTTTAGTAACCTCCTTCCTATTTATTAGATGTTTTACTGAATGAGATTACTGTTAACCAATAATCTCATTCATTTTTTATTTATTAATTATTCATAAATCTGTCATAAGCTTTTTGATTTATTTCTAATGCTTCTTTTAATCCAATGCTATTTAATCTATTTATAAACTCATCATATGTTGCATCAAAATCAGCAGATCCTAGAATCCATTTTTGACACATTTCTTTAACTGTCATATCAATTTGAGATTTTATTTTTTGCATTTTTCTATTTTCTTGAGTTGTATATTTTAACACTGGCATTCCTTCTACAACAAATCCTTCTTTTGTGTACCATTCCATCCACTCAATTGATTGTGGATTTGCCCAAGCTTTTTCATACTCGAAATCTTGTGCTGCTCCTATTCTAAATTGTACCCCTTTATCTCTTAAGACTTGTAAAGGTGTTTTATTTTCTGGAGAATTCATAACTTTTTCTGTAAAATATTTCTTACCATTTTCATCTCTTTTGAAAGTGTCACCTTCAACTCCCCAGTTAGATAATACATACCCTTTTTCTGAGAACCAATAATCAAAGTATTTAATAAGTTCCACTGGATTTTTTGCTGATGCAGATATTCCCCATCCTCCTAAGTGAGTTGGTCTTGAGTCTGGAGCAAAACGTTGTCCTTTATATAAAGGTGGAGCTATTGCTACAAATTCAAAATCTTTAACTTTTTCTTTTAATTTTTTATCTAAGTTATATGATTGAGTACTTGCAAACCAGTCAAAAGTAACTCCTCCAATATTATTTCTTAACATATAATCTCTTGCTTGGAATCCTCTTGTAAATATCTCTTGGTCTATTAGTCCTTCTTTATACCATTTTATTACTTCCTTCATAGCTTCTTTGAAACGAGGTTGAGCTGGTCCAAATTTTACTTGATCTCCATCTACATAGAATCCAATCTCTGCACCGAAAAGTCCAATTAATTCTTTTTCAGCAAATTCTACTGATCTTTCAAAATAAGGGATCTCATCTTTTATTCCATTTCCATTTGGATCTTGTTCTTTAAAAGCTTTTAAAGTTTTATAGAAATCTTCCATTGTGTTAGGAACAGGAAGATTTAATTTATTTAACCAGTCTTTTCTTATAAATACTCCTTGAGCTGATTTCATTGCATACCAGTCATAATAGTCTGGAATAAAATATATATTTCCATCAGTTGCTACTGCATCTTTTTTATATCTTGGATATTTTTCAAAGAATGCTTTTATATTTGGAGCATGTTTATCAATTAAATCATTAAGTGGTATCATTCCTCCTTGCATTCCTAAATCCTCTAACTTTTCTGGATAAGCTAAAGAAATAATATCTGGTAAATTTCCTGATGCTACTGCTAAGTTAAATGCTTGTATCTCTTCTGTTAAGTTTTTTGAACTAGCACTTACCAATTTAATGTTAGTATCCTTAAACGCCTCCTTGAATACTTCCATATTTTCATCAAATACCTTACCATTTTGAATAGCTAGAATAGAAACTTCTCTTGGCTTCTTAGTTATTTTGTACTCTCCATCTGCTGCATTTAAAACAGTTGCCAATGTCAAAGCTCCCAATGCTGTTAAAATTATTTTTTTCTTTTCCATAAAACTCCCTCCTTAATATTTACATCTCTATCCAGTCTTTTTTATCTATTAAAAAGTTTTTTAAAGCTTTCTTTAATTTTAGTTTTATCTCTTGATAATTTTCATCATCTGCTAAATTATTTTCTTCTAGTTGATCATTTACAAGATCAAAAAGTTCTTCTCCATTTTCATTATCCCAAACATACTTAAAATTTTCTCCGACCACACATCTACGAAGATCTCCAACAGAAACTTGATTTCCAGAGTATTGAGAGTAAACATATTTATCTTCCATTCTATCTTCTATTATTTTATCTTTTAAACTCTCTCCATCAAATTCATATCCCTTTGAATCAATTCCTAAAAAATCTAATATTGTTGGTACAACATCTAAATGACTTACATTTGTTTTTATTTTTTTACTTTTTATATTAGGTATTTTCATTATTAAAGGTACTTTTATTGCTTGTTCATACATTTCCATTTTTTGGAACATTTTATGTTGACCTAAATGATCTCCATGATCTGCTGTAAAAACTATCATTGTATCATCATACACATTTTTTTCTTTTAATAATTTTACCACTTTTCCTACTATACTGTCAGCATAATTAGTCATTCCTAAATATGCTTTCCATACATTTTTCCAATGTTCAATATCATGATCTTCAGCTAATTGTGCTGCTATTCCTTTTCTTCTACTTGTTGGTTCATTTTTTGTAGGAATATTTATATTTTTTGGTAAAGTTGGATTTTCAAATTTATTTATATATTCTTCCAATACTTTTAAAGGTGGATGTGGACACCATAGATTCAAGAAAACTGCTGTTGGTTCTTCAAAATTTTCTTTCTCTAAATATTCAAACATTTTATTTGTATAAAATTGATCTCTATATAAATCTTTATCATACTTAAATACAGTTACGTTTGTTCCTGTATAATTTCTTCTTTCGTATATATCTCCGTGTCTCTCTACTACGCTAACTCTATCTTCTGGAGTTCCAAAAAGAGGCATATCATTTTCTTTACATATTACTTCATAATCATCATCTGTTATAAAGTTTTCAAATTTAACTCTCTCTCCTAATGAAGGCTTTAAAGTTATATGTTGCATTCCAAAATGACTTACTTTATATCCTGATTCAGCTAAAAACTCATGAATTGTCTTTAATGATTCAGTTTCCTTTGGAGCATTTTTTAAATCATTTATGACAACTTTAGTTTTTGTTGGAAATATTCCAGTGGCAAGACTTGTTCTTGCAGGAACACATAAAGGACAAGCATCATAAGTATTTTCAAATTCAAGTCCCTCTTCTGATAAAAGATTTAAATTTGGTGTAACTTCTTTATTACTTTGAATCATATGAATAGTATCACTTCTTTGATGATCTGTAGTAATAAATATAATATTTTTTTTCATCAATATCCCTCCTAGATTCATCTAGTCATTTGTTCTTTTTCTATCCTTTTGAACTATTTAATTATCTTTTATGCTGAAATTATACAAATTTAATTCAAAATTGTAAATCTTTATTATTCAGTATAGAATATTGTATATCTTATTTTCATTTTATTTTTATTTTAATTTTTTTTAAAAACAATTGATTTTTCTATCTTTTCTTTATTTCATTTCATATTTTTGTTCTTACTTTTATATCATTTTTTTCTATTTTAATATATTTAATTTTTAATTAGAACATAGTTTTATTTTTAAATTCTTTAAAAACTTTATACATTAAAAAAATTCATATTAACATTTTTCTACCTATGAAATATTTATTTCATTATTTCATTTTCTTTTTTAATTTATTATATTCTATAATATTATAAAAATAAAAGTTCTAATAAAGTTAATTCTATTTGATTTTAGTTAAAAAATGGTATATAATGTATATATAGATATATTCTTTAATAAGGAGAGTGATATTATGTTAATATTTATTTTTATCGTTATTAGTTTAATATTGATTCCTACTGTTATTATTCCATGCCTCAAAGATTATTTAGATTATATGGACGAAATTTCCTTAAAGAAGAATTTTGATGAAAAGTTTAAACATAATTTCTAAAAATGTTAGTCCTAGCAAATGCTGGGACTTTTTTTATTTGATTTTTTTCTATATCATAGTATAATAATAGTAACTTAATTTATTTGGGAGGTTTCTAATGATTTTTATCACTCTTACTGGTTTAATAATTTTAATAATTTTCTTTTTTATTGTTACATACAATAAGCTAATAAAAGAAAAATTATATGTAAAAGAAAGTTTTTCAACCATTGATACATATTTAAAAAAAAGGTATGATCTTATTCCTAATCTAGTATCCACTATCAAAGGGTATAAAGAATATGAATCACAAACTCTTGAGAAAATTGTTTCTGCAAGAAATGGATATATGGGCTCAACTTCTCCTGAGGATAAAATAAAAAATGAAAATAATTTTTCAGAAATCTTTACAAGAATATTTGCTTTACAAGAATCTTATCCTGATTTAAAAGCAAACGAGAATTTTTTAACTCTTCAAAATCAATTAAATAAAATAGAGGAAGATATTTTACAAGCTAGAAAATATTATAATGGTTGTGTTAGAAACTATAATATTTCTTGTGAAACCTTTCCTAATATAATTATTGCTAAAATATTTCATTTTGAAAAATATTCTTTTTTCATTATTGAAGATTTGGAGGAAAAACAAAATGTTAAAATCAATTTTTAGTATTATTTTTTTACTTTATTCACTTACTGCTTTGGGATATCAATACACAATTGAAGAGTATAATTCTAAAATAAATATTAATAAAAATAATATTTATAATGTAGAAGAAAATTTAAAAGTTAATTTTTCTACTCCAAAACGTGGTATTTATAGAATTATTCCAGAAAAATTTAATGGTAGAGATATAAAAGTTTCAGATATTAAAACAAATACTGAAACACATATTAAGAATGAACGTAATTTTACCTATATCCGTCTAGGTGAAAGCGATAAATATATAACTGGAATAAAAAATTATCTTATTTCTTTTAAACATAACTTAGGTTGGGATAATGATAATTCTAAAGATGAGGTTTATTATAATATAGTTGGTAATGATTGGGACACTGTTATAAAAAAAGTTAACTTCTCAATAACACTCCCAAAATCTTTTGATACTGATAAAATATATTTTACTTCAGGAAAAAGAGGAGAAATTAAAGATAATGTCGGGATCAAGTATTCGATTAAAGGAAATACTATCTCTGGATATACTACAAAAAGTTTATTCCCAAATGAAAGTTTAACAATTGCTATTCCTTTAGAAGAGGGGTACTTTAACACTGGCTTTAATAAATTATTTTATTTTTTTAAAAATTTTATTTTATTTTTAATTCATCCATTAATAATTGGAATTGTATATCTTATTTATAGAAAAAATAGAGATACTTCTCCTATTATTGATACAGTTGAATTTTATCCACCAGATAATCTTACACCAACAGAGCTAGGATATTATATAGATGGACGAGTTGATGGAAAAGATTTAACAAGTATGATTTTTTATTGGGGAAATAAAGGTTATTTAAATATTGAAGAGTCAGGTTCAGAAGGTTTATTTAAAACTAAAACTTTTGTCATAACAAAATTAAAAGATATTTCAACAGATAAAAGTTTTGAAAAATATCTTTTTGATAGTTTGTTCTCTTATTCAATAAATAATAAAGTAAATATTTCGTCTTTAAAAAATAAATTTTATAAAAATATTGAAAAATGTATCAGTCTTTTTGAAATTGAATTGATAGAAAAAAACAAAACTTTATATTCTGCTAGTAGTCGAAAAACAGCTAAAAAAATTCAACTTTTTATACCATTAACTATGGTTTTAACTTTTTTAGCAATAGGATTTTTAGGGGATAATAGGATCTATGTTACACTTCCCTTATTCATAGGTTGTGTTATATCAGCTCAAGCTATAACATATTTTGCCCAAAAGTCTAAAAAAAGAAGTGAATATGGAAATAAAATTTTAGGAAGATGTTTAGGCTTTAAAAGATTTCTTACAGTTACTGAAAAAGATAAACTTGAAATGTTATTGAAAGAAAATCCTAGTTATTTTTATGATATTTTACCATACACTATTGTTTTAGGAGTTAGTGATCTATGGGCAGATAAATTTAAAGATCTTGTAACTACTCCGCCAACTTGGTACCATTCAAACTCTATGGGAAATAGATTTATTTATTCTAGCTATATTTCTAGTTTAAATCATTCTATCTCAACCTTAAATAATAGTATGACTTCCTCTCCAAAATCCACTTCTAATTTCGGTGGTGGTAGGTCTTCTTCTAGCGGTGGTTCTTCTGGAGGAGGAGCTGGAGGTGGCGGAGGAGGTAGTTGGTAAAATAATTTTTATTGACACAAATTTGCCATAAAAACTTAATATAATTAATTTGTTCATAAAACCTTTCCTTTTAAAATAAAAACACTGAAAGAAACTGTGATGACTCATTGCAGTTTCTTTTTTTTATTTTTTTACAAAAAACATTTAAAAATTAACTATTTTTTTGTATAATAATATATACTTATAATTTTGAGGTGATTATATGGAAAATCAGATTAACGAAAAGATAAGAAATGCAAAAAGAATTGTTTTAAAGGTTGGTACATCTACACTAACTTATTCCAATGGAAATTTAAATTTCTCTTTGATAAATAAGTTAGCTTGGGTTATGTCTGACTTAAAAAATCAAGGGAAAGAAATTATTTTAGTTTCTTCTGGAGCTATTGGAGTGGGATCTAAAAAATTAAATTTTAAAACTAGACCTACTGAAATCAGAGAGAAACAAGCTGCTGCTGCAGTTGGACAAGTTGAACTTATGCATATTTACCAAAACTTTTTAGGTGAATATGGACAAAGAATAGCACAAATTCTTTTAACTAAAGATGATTTTAAAGAGGGAGAAAGAAAAACTAATACTTATAATACTTTAGATACACTATTATCTCTTGGTATAATCCCGATTATAAATGCCAATGATACTATTTCAACTTTTGAAATAGAGTTTAGTGATAACGACAGATTATCTGCAAGTGTTGCATCTTTAATAAAAGCTGATCTTTTAATAATACTTACAGATATAGATGCTCTTTATGATAGCAACCCTAAAACTCATAAAGATGCAAAAAGAATTCCATATGTAAAAGAAGTTACAGATGAAATTTTACAAATGGGTGGAGAAAAAGGTAGTGAGTTTAGTGTAGGTGGTATGGAAACTAAACTTCTTGCTGCTAGAGAATGTTATGAAAACAATGTTATGATGGCAATTTTAGATGGATCTGATCCTAGTTATATAAGTGATTTTATTTTTGGAAAAGATATTGGAACTATTTTTGATTGTAAATAATTGGAGGAATTTATGTATATAGAAACTTTAGGAATTCAAGCAAAAGAGGCTGAAGTTCAAATAGCACAACTTTCTACTAGTGTAAAAAATGAAGTTTTATTAAAATCTGCTGAGGCTCTTATAGAAAATTGTGAAAATATTTTAAAAATAAATGAGGAAGATGTTACAAATGCTAAAAATTCTGGTGTAAAAGATGCTTTTATAGATAGACTTACTCTTACAGAAAAAAGAATAAAGGATATGGCTGATGGACTTAAACAAATAGCATCATTAAATGATCCTGTGGGAGAATTTACTTATGGAAAAACTTTGGCAAATGGACTTATAATACAACAAAAAAGAGTTCCTCTTGGTGTTATAGCTATAATTTTTGAATCTCGTCCAAATGTTACTGCTGACGCTTTTGGACTTTGTTTAAAAAGTGGAAACGCTGTTATCTTAAGAGGTGGAAAAGAGGCTATAAAAACAAATATCGCCATTGTAAATATATTTAAATCTGTTTTAAAAAGTTGTGGTTTAAATGAAAATGCTGTACAAATAGTTGAAAATACTAGCCATGAAATAGCAAATGAACTTATGAAGGCTCATAAATATATAGATGTTTTAATCCCAAGAGGAAGTGCAAGACTTATAAATACAGTTATAAACAATTCAACTGTTCCTTGTATTCAAACTGGTGTTGGAAACTGCCATATTTTTGTAGATGAAAGTGCTAATATTAAGAATGCTATAAATATAATTATCAATGCTAAAACTCAAAGACCTGGAGTTTGTAATGCTGTGGAAACTCTTTTAATTCATAAAAATATAGCTCCTAAAATTCTTCCATCTCTTGGAGAGGAGCTTATCAATCGAAATGTAGAGATAAGAGGAGACGAAACAGTTAGAAAATATATAGAAAAATCTTTAGAAGCCAGTGAAGAGGATTGGGCAACTGAATATGAAGATTATATTGTAGCTATAAAAACAGTTGAAAATTTAGATGAAGTAATAAAACATATTGGAAAATATGGAACTAAACACTCTGAATCTATAATAACTGAAGATTATTCTAATGCTCAAAGATTTTTAAATGAAATTGACGCAGCTGCTGTTTATGTAAATGCCTCAACTAGATTTACTGATGGTGGACAGTTTGGTTTTGGAGCTGAAATAGGAATAAGTACTCAAAAACTTCACGCAAGAGGACCTATGGGACTTAAAGAATTAACTACTACAAAGTATGTTATTATGGGTAATGGACAAGTTAGAAAATAATTTAATTTTTTAATAATAAGGATTGATTTTTGTATTAACCAAATTTCAATCCTTTTATTTTTCAAAGATTTAAATTATAGATTTTATTTTTACTTTTTTTTATGTTATAATAAAAAAAATCATAAAAATATAAGGAGAGATTATGAAAATAGTTGTAACTGGTGGAGCAGGATTTATTGGTGGAAATTTTGTTCACTATATGCTAAAAAAATATAAAGATTATAAAATTATATGTCTTGATAAACTTACCTATGCAGGAAATCTTGAAACTTTAGAGCCTGTTATGGATAATAAAAATTTTAAATTTATAAAAGGAGATATTGCTGACAGAGAATTTATATATAAACTTTTTGAAGAGGAAAAGCCAGAAATAATAGTTAACTTTGCAGCAGAAAGTCATGTAGACAGATCAATAGAAGATCCGGGAATATTTTTACAAACAAATGTAATGGGAACAAATGTTCTTTTGGACGCCTGTCGTAAATATGGAATAAAAAGATATCATCAAGTATCAACAGATGAAGTTTATGGAGATCTGCCTTTAGATAGACCAGATCTATTTTTTACAGAAGAAACTCCTCTTCATACTTCAAGTCCATATTCAGCATCAAAAGCATCAGCTGATCTTTTAGTTCAAGCATATTATAGAACATTTAAACTTCCAATAACTATTTCAAGATGTTCTAATAATTATGGACCTTATCATTTCCCTGAAAAATTAATACCTCTTATGATAGCTAATGCTTTAAATGAAAAGTCTTTACCTGTTTATGGAAAGGGAGAGAATGTAAGAGATTGGCTTTATGTTGAAGACCATTGTAGAGCTATTGATATGATAATTCATAATGGAAAAGTTGGAGAGGTTTACAATATAGGTGGACACAATGAAAGAACAAATCTTGAAGTTGTAAAAACTATAATAAGAGAGCTTGGAAAATCTGAAGACTTAATAAAATATGTAACAGATAGACCGGGACACGATATGCGTTATGCTATTGATCCAACAAAAATTAAAAATGAATTAGGTTGGGAGCCTTTAACTTTATTTGATGAAGGAATTAAAAAAACAATAAAATGGTATTTAGATAATAAAGAGTGGTGGACAAATATTATTAACGGGGAATATCAAAACTATTATAAAAAAATGTATGAGAATAAATAATTTTTAGAGGGATTTTCCCTCTATTTTCTTAAGGAGGAATTTATGATATTAATTACTGGAGCTAATGGACAACTTGGTTATGACTTCCAAAGACTTTTTAAAAAAGAAAATATAGAATTTATAGCCACTGATGTAAATGATTTAGATATTACCAATATAGATGAAATTAGAAATTTTGTAAAAAATAAAAATATAGATCTTATTATCAATTGTGCTGCTTATAATAATGTTGATAAAGCTGAAGATGAAGTTTTACTCTGTGAAAAATTAAATACTTTTGCCCCTAGAGATCTTTCTCTTATTGCAAAGGAAATTAATGCTGATTTTGTTACTTATTCAACAGACTTTGTTTTTGATGGAGAAAAAACTTCTCCGTACACAGAAGAGGATGCCCCTAATCCATTATCAATTTATGGAAAAACAAAATTAGAGGGAGAAAAACAAGTATTATCTAACTATGATAGATCTTTTGTTATAAGAACTTCTTGGGTTTTTGGGGTTGCTAATAATAATTTTAATAAACAAGTCATCAGTTGGAGCAAAGGAAAAAATGAACTTTCTATTGTTGACGATCAAGTTTCTTCTCCAACATACTCAAAAGACTTAGCTTTTTATTCTTGGGAACTTATAAAAACAAAAAAATATGGTTTATACCATCTTTCTAATAGTGGAGAAGGTTCTAAATATGATCAAGCAAAATATGTTTTAGAAAAAACTAATTGGAATGGAAAATTAAATCCAGCAAAAACAAAAGATTTTAATTTAAAAGCTAAAAGAGCTCACTACACTAAGCTAAATAGTGAAAAATTAGAAAAAATTATTGGTAAAAAAATTCCTAACTGGCAAAATGGAATTGATAGATTTTTATTAGAAATTTAATATTTTTATAAAAATATGTTCTTTTTTATATTTTACTTGCTTTTTTTCTAAAAATGTTGTATTATATATGTATGGGAAATTTTAAAAGTTTCTCCAGAATAATTGATTCAAAATCAATTTTTCGTTATACTCATCCTATTTATTTTGTGTTATACAAGGAAAGAACATCTTTACCCAGAGATGTTCTTTTCTTATTATAGGAAAAATTTTGATATTACAAAAATAATAGAATTTAAAAATATTTTAAGTTATATAAATTTTTATAAAAAAGAAACTATCTAAAATGTATTTCTTTTATTAATTTTTATTTTTTATATTATATAGTTTAAATTTATATTAAAATTAAAAACTGTTACCCTAAAATTATAAGGTAACAGTTTCTTTTTTATTTTTCTATTGTAAATATATTTTTTAATCTTGAATATAAAAGACTTACAAATCTAGTTTGCTTATTCATCATCAAAGGAATTATTATTCTTTTCTTTTCAGAAGTTACAACCTCTAGCACTGGTTGAACCTTACCTTTTCCACCAATAACCTCTTCCTTTAAAACACAAGATACCACATCTTTGAAATTAAAATTTAAATCTTTACTGATCAAAGCATCTTTATCAAAATCTAAAGTTACTCTATAACTAAAATAAACTTTTAGATGTCTTAAAGCTATCATTAAAAATATAGTTCCTAAGATAGCATCCTTTAAATTTTTTTGTGAGAAAAATGCAATCATTTCTACAACTCCCATTACAAATATTGGTAGTCCAGTTCCTAGCCAAAAGATTTTTTTCTTTAATTCCAAAGAAAAACTTTCTTTTCCTTTTAATTCTAAATCATTTTTTATATTTTTTATAAATTCCTCATAAAATAACATATTTTACCTCTATTAGAATACTAAATCATTTAAGTGAGAATCTTTAAATTCTAAGTTATGAACAGAGTTTATATATCTAACTGTTTTACTTGATCCTCTAACTAAAAGAGTTTGAGTTCTAGCTATATTTCCTTTTCTCTTAACACCTTCTAATAAATCTCCAGAAGTTATTCCAGTAGCTGAGAATATAATCTCATCTGTACTTACTAAATCTTCTAATAGTAATTTTTTACCAACTTCTACTCCAACCTCTTTACATCTTCTTGCTTCATCCTCAGAGATTTTATCATTTTTGTCGTCAGATCCTTTTACATCACTTCTTAAAATAAGTCTTCCTTGCATATCCCCACCTAAAATTCTAATAACTGCTGCAGAGATTACACCTTCAGGAGCTCCTCCTATTCCATACATCATATCTACATCAGAATCTACTATTGAAGTAAGAATAGACGCTGCTACGTCTCCATCTGAAAAGGCATACATTTTTACACCTAATTCTTTTATTCTTTCAATTACTTTTTTGTGTCTAGGCTTGTCTAAAATAGCTATCATAATATCTTTTAAATCTTTATTTAAAGCTTTTGCTACAGCTCTTATATTATCCTCTAAAGATTTATCTAAATCAATCACACCTTTTGCTTCTGGACCAACAACTAATTTTTCCATATACATATCTGGTGCTTGTAAAAGAGTTCCTTTTTCTGCGGCAGCTAAAACAGCTATTGCATTTGGTTGTCCCTGAGCTGTCATTCTAGTTCCCTCTATTGGGTCAACAGCTATATCAACCTTTGATAACTCCTCTTCTGTAAATGGCTCTATCTCTTTTTCATTATATTTTAATCCTAATTTTTCTCCAATATATAACATTGGAGCTTCATCTATTTCTCCCTCTCCGATAACTATTTCTCCATCTATTTTCATTCTATTTAAAACATTTCTCATTGCTTCAACTGCTGCATTGTCAGCTAAGTTTTTATCTCCTCTTCCAACCCATCTCTGTGCTGCTAATGCTGCTGCTTCTGTTACTCTGGCAAAATCTAATGCTATTTCTTTTTTCATTTTTCCTCCTGAATTTTTTAATATATTAATTTTTATTATTTAACTAAAACTTTATATATTTTTTCTCCTGGTTTTACCATTTTTAATTTTTCTCTAACTATTTTTTCTTTATAGAAATCATCTTTCAGATGTTCAGTAGCTATTTTATATCTTACAATTTCATCTTTTAATGATTGCTTTTTTAATTTTATAGAGTTTAACTCTCCATTTAACTTATCTATTTTTAATAAACTTGTATATATTTTTGGAATTTCTCTAGTCATATAAGCTAGTGAAATTATCATTAAAACTACCATCATCATTCTTTTAAATTCCATAAAATTTCACCAAACTTATCTTTTTAATTTTTTTTCTGTTTCTCTTTTTATAAGTTGTAATTTTTTAGAAATTATTCTTCTTGCAACTGGGGATATTTTTTCTATAAATAAAGTCCCGTCTAAATGATCATATTCGTGTTGAAAAGCCTTAGCCAAGAAATCTTCAACCTCTTCTTCTACTACTTCGCCATCTATATTAGTATATTTAACTTTTATTTTGGCAGCTCTTTTTACCTTTTTATATATCCCTGGTACACTTAGGCAACCTTCATCACTTTCTATTGTTTCTTCTGACATCTCTAAAATTTCAGGGTTTATTATTTTTCTGATTACTCCATCTCCTATATCAATAACAAACATTCTTTTATTGATCCCTATTTGAGGGGCTGCAAGTCCAACTCCTGTTGACTTATGCATAGTTTCAACCATATCATCTAATAAAACTTTTATTTCCTCTGTTATCTCATTAACATTTTCACTTTTTTCGCTTAAACATGAATCTCCATAAGTTCTTATTTCGTATAACATTTTTTACCTTCCTTATTCCCTTTATATTAATTTTAAATTTTAAATTAAATTTATTGGATCTACATCAATCACAATCCTACAACCTTTTGAATCAAACTTTTCCAAAGTTTCCAAAAGTTCTTTTTTAAAATAATTTATCTTATCCTTTTTTCCCTTTATAAAAATATTTTTTCTATATCTGTCTTTAACCTTATAAACTAAACTTTTATTAGGAGCAAAAATATTTACATACTCTCTTTTTATAAGTTTAAAAAATTCAGCTGTAACCCTTTCAAGTAATTTCTCATCAGTATGAGAAAATCCAATATTTATAGTTTTTGAAAATGGTGGATACTCTAAGATCTCTCTCATTTCAATCTCCTTATTATAAAAGGCTTCATAATCACTATTTTTTATATTTTCCATAACATAATTTTCTGGTTGATAGGTTTGGATTATAACCTTTCCTTTTTTATCCCCTCTTCCAGCCCTTC
>NZ_JARHZE010000042.1 GCF_029258315.1 Fusobacterium sp.
TCCTCTTTACTTGGAGCCATAGCTGCCATTTTTTGGAAGTCCTCTGTATTTTCTTCTTCAATTACATCGACCATATCATCTATTGTAATAATTCCAACTAAAATATTTTCTTTATCAATTACAGGTAAAACAATTAAGTCATATTTCTTAAATAATTCAATAGCCTCTTCCTGATTTGTTGAAGTTGTAACATATAAAACATTTTTATTCATTATATTTTCGACTATATCTTCATCATTTGAAAGAAGTAAATCTCTTAAAGTAACATCTCCCATTAAGTTTTTCTTACCATCAATTACATAAGCCACATCTATTGTTTCTAAATCTTTTACTTTTTTTCTTATATGAGTCAAACTTTCTCTTACTGTCCAATTACTTTTTAAAGAAAGATACTCTATTGTCATCAAACTTCCAGCAGAATCTTCCTCATAAGATAAAAATTGATTAACCAAAGAACGATTTTCATTCTTATAGTTTTCAAGAACTCTTTTTACCACATTTGATGGCATCTCTTCAAGGAAATCTATCATATCATCAAAAAATAATTCATCCAATAGTGATTGTAATTTTGAATCTGTCATTGAGCCAACTATCTTCATTTGTAAATCAGAATCTAATTCAGCAAAAACCTCTGCTGCTATCTCCTTATTTAAAAGTCTAAAGATAATTAAAATGTCATTCTCATTTTCTTCATACTCACTTATAAATTCAGCGATATTTATAGGCGTCTCTGAATTTAAAATCTCCTGAAGTTTTTTTAGATCTTTTTTTAATAAAAGCTCTTTTATTTTTTCTACAAACATTTTTCCTCCTTCAATAGAGGAAAATCAAAAAAATAAACCTTCCCCTATCTCTTATATTAAATTGTAATTTTTTATAGTCCGTTTGGGGTAACTGTCCATTTTTTTCTCCTTGTAATTTTTTCTTATTCAACTTAAAGATTATACTATATATAACCTTAAATGTAAAGTTTTTTATTTTGGTAATACTTCAACTAAATTTTATATTTTAATTCATTATAATAATTTTTTAAATTTTTTTAGTCATTTTTTATAAAATATTTATAATAATTTTAATCATACCAATATTTTTTAATTATTTTCTTTTTCTATAAGTTTTTTATAGTTTTGAAAAATTATAGCACTAATTAGAGAATATATTATTTTTAAAACACTGATTAATATTTTCATTCCATCAAACATTAACCCTCTTTCTTCTGAGCTTAAACTTCCAGCATCATCAAATCCCATTATAAATATAACTGGGAAACATAAAACTACTGCTATAACAGTAAAAAGTATTAACCATAAAATAGTTTTTATAAAAAATTTTTTTAAATATTTATTATTTCCAGCATAAACTATAATTACAAAAAAATTAATACCTATAAAAAAAAGATTGGGGTGCAAAGTTATCATATTGATAATAAATATAGCTGGATCAAATTTCCAAGTTTTTGTATTTTCCCATAGATTATTATAAAATTCTTTCAATACTAATCCTCTCCTTCTACCTCTTTATGTAAAACTTCCCCTTTTTTATTATAAAAGATCTCTACTTTTTTATCTCCCTCTTTTTTTACCTCATAAAATTTTGTCCCATCTTTTTTATTTTCAATATAATATTCTATCTCATCATAAAGATCTTTTCCAGAATATAAAGATTTAGATAAAAGCTTTCCATCTTCAAAGTATCTTTCACATATAAGTTTTCCACTATTTTCATCATAGTAACTATTATTTTTTAAATTTCCATTGGAATAATATATCTTTCCTATTGGTAAAACTTTTCTTTCTCTTCTATACGATATATCTTTTATTTGCCCATCCTCATAGTAACTTATCTTTTCTGTCAAAATTAAAGCTTTATCTTCAATTTCTTTATACTTTAAAATTCCTTTTTCACCATATTCTTCTTGGACAGATTTTACAATATTACCTTTTGAGTAGTGTAATTCTTTTTTTTCTATCAAATAATTATCTTGGTATTCTTCATACACACCTACATTATTTTTTTCTTCAAAAAACTTTTCTTTTTTTCCAAACATATCATAAACTATATCGGCAATTAATTTACCATTTTCATCATAATTTTTATATGTTTCTATATTCCCATCTTTATAATATGTTTTTTGTTCTCCAATAAGACTTCCATTTTTATAATTTTTTTCAGAGAAAAGAATTTCTGAGTCAGCATAATATTCTTTTTGAACTCCATCAAACTCTCCATTTTTATAGTTATAATCCAAAATTAAATTTCCTTTAGGAGAATATAACTTATACTCCCCATCTTTTATTTCTGAGCTTTCTGAATAATTTAAATCTATTCTATTTCCTGCATCATCATAATTTTCTTCTTTTCCATTCTCTTCAGCATATATCATTACACCTTTTTCATTATACTTCTCTATTCTAGAACCGATTTTTCTAAATTTTATACTTCCATTATGATAATAAGTTTCTCTATCTCTATTTTCATAAACTTTTCTCTCTTCTTGTTCTTTTGAATAGAGCATATATTTTTTCATAGTAGAAATATATGGAACAAATTCTATTGCGATACTTAAAATAATTAAACTAAGAATAATTAATTTAAATTTTTTATTTTTTTCCATCGGCATCTCCTATTTTTTATTTTTTATCTTTTTTCCTTTCTTTTCT
>NZ_JARHZE010000076.1 GCF_029258315.1 Fusobacterium sp.
AAATAATATCCATAGAAACTTGGAAAAATGGAGAAAAACAAAATTCGTCAACAGTTATTGAACTTTAATAAAAAATATAGTTAGGGGGCTAAATATGAAAAAATTTTTTAAAAATATTTTTATCATCTTAGTAATAATTGGAAATATTGGTTGCAGAGTAAAAGATGAAAAAACAGGTTATGCTTTAGAATTTGGATTTCTTCTAACAGCACCTATATGGTATCCTTTTATATCCTTTAATGAAAGCATTAAAAATGCAAAAACAAGCGAATATTTAACAACTCCTTTAAAAGGAATACCCGGGAAAACTGAAACTACTGATTATATAGATGGAAACTATGTTAAAATAAAAATTTTATGTGATGAGAAAGGATATTTTCAAGAGCAAAAAGCCTATTACTTAAATAATATATTAGCTTATGAAGCTAAATATGAAAATGGTATCCCCTCTTCAATAAAAAAATATTATGATAATGGAAAATTATGGAGAGTTTATACAAAAGACGGGACTATATCTGGAAGATTAGTTTTGGAGTATGATATACTTGGAAGAGTTTTAACAGATTACGAAAATAGAATTGATAGAATCTATTATGGTGATGTTCTTACTTATGATTCAACTGGAAGTATTCTCAAACAATATTATTCAACAGGAGCACCAAAAAGAATTAGTTCTAGTGTAGCCTCTGAAGAAGAAAAATTTTATAAGGAAAAAGAGTATTTAAAAGATTGGGAAGAAATCACTAGAATTCCATCAGAAAAAAAAGAATATAATGGAAGATACACAGTTTATTCACCTAATAAAAAATTATATGCTGATTTTAATTTTAAAAATGGTTATCGTGATGGGATACAAAAACAATATTATTGGAATAGCGATAAGCTTTATTCAGTTGAAAATTATAAAAATGGTAAAAAGATAGGAACTCATAAATATTACTACTTAAATGGTAAATTAAACTCTATCAAAGAGCATATCCCAGAAAAAAATCTTGTTATTGAAAAAGTTTATGGTTTATCAGGAAAATTAAATGCTATTTATGAATATGACTATAAAAGAGGAAGTGAAAATATTGGAGATCGTGTAAAAAGTACCATATACTATTCAAACGGTCAAGTTAAATCAATCATATATAAATACTCTACTGGTGATAAAAGCTATTATATGGATGGAAAATTAGAGTCCATAGTTGTAAAAGAGAAATATCAAGGAAGTGAAGAAAAAGTATATGTTAAAAAGTGGTATTATCACGATGGAAAAATTAGAAAAGTCTGTGTAAGATTTCTTACTGAAAATAGTAGCAATAAAAGAATACATCTTCAAAGAGTTTATTATCCCAATGGTGTCTTAAATTTTGAAAAGAAAGAGTATATAGATGACTCCATTGTATTAGAAAAATATTTTGATGAAACTGGAAAATTAGTTAAAGAAAATAAAAGAAAAAAATAAAATCTTAATTCTATCTTAAAAATAATATTCTAAATTTAAAATATATTAAAATACTATGTCAAATAAAAAATGCAGTAGTTTGTTCGCTACTGCAATTTTTATTTTTAATCTTTTTTTATTTATTAACTCTATAAATTGTTCTACTATCAGCTTGATTTTGAGCCACTATTGTAACTTCAGAAACCTGTACTCTCGGTGGTTGATTAGCAGTTGAAACTATTACCTCTGCTATATCATCTGGAGTTAAAGCCTCTATTCCCTTGTAAACCTCTTTAGCTTTCTCAACATCTCCACTAAATCTTGTTAAGCTAAAATCTGTTTCAACAAGTCCCGGCTGGATATTTGTAACCCTTAATGGTGTTTCAATAAGTTCTAATCTTAGGGCATCAGTTATAAATTTCACTGCTGATTTTGTAGCACAGTAAACTCCACCATTCACATAAGCATTTACCCCTGCCACAGAACCAAGATTTATTATATGCCCCTTGTTATTTTTTAACATATATGGAACAACTGCTCTTGTAACAAATAAAAGTCCTTTTATGTTTGTATCTATCATTGTATCAATATCTTCTATACTTGTCTCATAAACTTTAGTAAGTCCTTTGGCAAGTCCAGCATTATTTACCAAAACATCTATTGATTTTAATTCTTCTGAAAGAGAGTCAACAACCTCTTGGCATTTTTCTCCATCTCTTACATCACAAACTAATAAAGTTATATCTGTATCTGGATATTTTTCATAGATTTCACTTACTAATTTTTTCCCTTTTTCCTCGTTTCTAATCATTAAAACTAGACGACTTCCGACCTCAGCAAATTTAAAAGCACAACTCTTTCCTATACCAGCTGTGGCACCAGTTATAAAAACTATCTTATCTTTTAATCTATTTTCCATTTCTTGCCTCCTATCCATTAATATATTTATTTTTTATTTTTTCAACAGTATCGTATAAATAACTATTCTTATCTATATCCACACTAAAATCGCAAGAAATTTTATAAAGTATCTCTCTTTTATTATAAAGCTCAACAAGTTTTTTATATGGTTCATCAACATTTAAAAGTGGTCTATGCTTTTTATTTTTCACTCTTGAATATATGCAATCTATATCACAATTAAGATACACAACAAAAGATGATTCTTTTAATTTTTTTATATTTGAATTATCTATTATAACTCCACCACCAGTAGAAATTACTATATTGTTATCTTTTGATTCTTTTTCGATAATCTTTCTTTCAAGCTCTCTAAAATATTCCTCTCCGTCTTGTTCGAATATCTCTGCAACTGTTCTATTTTCAATTTTGACAATTTCCTTATCAATATCTACAAACTTCATCTCTAAGGCTTTTGCCAAAGCTCTACCAACTGTTGTTTTTCCGCTCCCCATGAAACCTATCAATGCAATATTTTCTTTCATTTTTCACCTTCCATTATCTAAGTATAACATATTTTAACTATTATCACAAATTTTTTTACTTTATTTTAAAGGATTTTCTTTATTAATTTTATAAAATAATTTGCTCATTTAAGAAAATTAAGTTATAATATGGATATATAAATTATCACTTAAGGAGGAAATATGAACCCTATCTTTATTTTTGGACATAAAAACCCAGATACAGATTCAATCTGTTCTACATTAGCTCTAACTGAGTTAAAAACTAAATTAGGAGAAAACGTAAAAGCACATCGTCTTGGAGAGGTTAACAATGAAACTAGTTTCGTTTTAGACTATTTCAAAATCGACGCTCCAGAACTTTTAAAAGAGGTATCAGCTAAACAAGAGGTTATCCTTGTTGACCACAATGAAAAAGCTCAATCTGTTGACGGATTAGAAAATGCTAAAATACTTCAAGTAGTTGATCACCATAAATTTGGAAACTTCAGCACTGATGAACCAGTTAAAATTGATGCTGATACAGTTGGATGTACTTCAACTATAATATTTAAATTATTCAAAGAAGCTCAAATAACACCTAGCAAAGAGATCGCTGGTCTTATGATGAGTGCTATCCTTTCTGATACATTATTATTTAAATCACCTACTTGTACAGAAAGAGATAAACAAGCTGTTAAAGAATTAGCAGAGATTGCTGGAGAGAAAGATTTTGAAGCTTATGGAATGAAAATGCTTATAGCTGGAACTTCTTTAAAAGGTATGACTTCTCAAGAAATCATCTCAATAGATATGAAAGCTTTTGATATGAATGGATCAAAAGTATCTATATCTCAAATCAATACTGTTGATATTCCTGGAATTCTTGAGATGCAAAAAGATTTCGAAGATAGTATGACAGCTAACAATAAAGCTAACGACTATGTTCTTTCATTATTAGTTGTAACAGATATTATAAAAGCTGGATCTTATATTTTAGCAGTTGGAGAAAGACAAGATCTTGTTGAGAAAGCTTACAATGTTAAATTAGAAAATAATATTGTTTGGTTAGACGGAGTTGTATCAAGAAAGAAACAAGTTGTTCCTGTACTTATGGAAGCTAGCCAAAACTAAGAAAAAATAAAAAATATTTTTAGCTAGAGATTGATATCTCTAGCTTTTTTTATTTTGATATATACTTTTTTTTAAATTTGTTCTATAATATTATTATAAGAAGTTTTAAAGAAAATTGTTTGAAAGGAATAACACTATGGAACTTATTAACTTATCTTGGAAAGACGAATATATTATCTTTGATTCTCAGGATCTACAATACAAATCTATTTTCGGAGCTGTACCTTGTGGTGAATCTGTCAACTTTAATATAAAAATAAATAAAAATGTTATGCTTGATTATATTTATCTCCATATTTTTATTGATAACTTAGACGTTTCTATACCTGCCAATCACTCTGCCTACCAAATGAAAAAAAGTGAAGTCATTGATAGTGATGATTGGACAACTTATTCTTATTCATATAAAACTGGAGATCTGCCAAGACTTGTATTCTATTTCTTTGAAATAAAATTACAAGATGGCTGTGTTAAATATTATGGAAATAATTTAGAAAGACTTGGAGGAATTGGACAGGTTTACTCATATAATCCTCCTGCTTATCAAATGACAACTTATTATAAAGATAGCAAGACACCTGATTGGTATAAGGAATCTATAATCTATCAAATTTTCCCAGATAGATTTTTTAACGGAAACCCTTACCAAACTTTATCAGCTCATAAAAAAAATACTTTTATCTATGGAAATTGGAATGACACACCTCTATATATAAAAGGGGAAAATGGAGATATTCTTCGTTGGGATTTCTTCGGTGGTAACTTAAAAGGGATTGATAAAAAAATAAATTATTTTAAAGATCTTGGAATAAATCTTATATATTTAAATCCTATATTTAAAGCTGCTAGTAATCATCGTTATGACACTGGAGATTATAAAGAGATTGATCCTATGCTTGGGACAGAAGAAGATTTCACTCACCTTGTTAAACATTTAAAAGAAAATAATATAAATCTTATACTTGATGGAGTATTTAACCATACAGGTAGAGATAGTAAATATTTTAATAGATTTGGAAACTACGACTCAGTAGGAGCTTATAACTCTGTTGGCTCACCTTACTATGATTGGTATACTTTTAAAAATTATCCAAACGAATACACTGGTTGGTGGGGAAATGCCGATCTTCCTTGTGTAAATGAACTTACTCCAAGTTTCTTAGACTATATTATAAGAGATGAGGACAGTGTTGTGGCTAAATGGTTAAAGGCTGGTATAAAAGGTTGGAGATTAGATGTGGCTGACGAACTTCCTGGAGAATTTCTTAAAATTTTAAGAAAAAGATGTCATGAAATAGATGAAGAATCAGTACTTCTTGGAGAGGTTTGGGAAGATGCTACAAATAAAATAAGCTATAACCAAAGAAGAGAGTATATGTGTGGGGAGGAGTTAGATACTGTTACCAACTATCCTTTCAAAAAAATACTTTTAGATTTCTTCTATAAAAATATAGATGCCTCTAGAGTGTGCAAATTATTTATGAATCTTCGTGAGAATTATCCAAAAGAAAATTTCTATTCATTGACAAATATGATAGGTAGCCACGACGTAGAGAGAATTTTAACCATCTGTGAAAATATAGGAAACTTTATGCAAGAAAATTCTTATAAATCTGAACTTCATAAAGAAAGATTGGTTTTAAAAGAAAAATTAACTGAAAAACTTGGAATAGATATTCTTAAATTATTTAGCCTTGTACAACTTACTTTCCCAGGAGTACCATTGATATATTATGGAGATGAAGTAGGTGTAAGAGGTGGAAAGGATCCTGACAATAGAAGAACTTACCCTTGGGGAAATGAAAACCTTGAACTTCTTGATTGGTATAAAAAACTTATAGCTATAAGAAATAAAAACCCTCTTTTATCTACTGGTGGATTTAAACAATTCTCTATAAATGAAGATGTCTATGGATATATCCGTTTCTTAAATAAAGGTGTTGATGAATTTGGAAAAAGTAGAGGGACTGATAACTTTATAATAGTTATTATAAATAGAAACCCTGTAAATTCATATAACTTTGAATTTGATTTTAAAGATTTTGAATTTATCAATTCTGTTAAAAATTGTAAGGCTGTATATGAGATACACAATAGTAAAAAATATTTCTCAGCAAATAAAACTCTTTTAATGGATATAAAACCTCTTGACTTCTTAATGATTTCAAACATTGACTTAACTAAATAATTTTTATTGTAACTTCAAGGTGGGGAAAATTTTTCCCCACTTTTTTTCTTTTGATATTTTCTTAAGTTATATTCGCGTTAAACTTCTGTATTATATATGGTATATTTTTTTATAAAAAGATTTTTTTAATCTCAAAGATTAATTTTTTTATTTTAACTTTAATTTGTAGGGAAAGTTTTTCCCTACTTTTTTATACATTTATTTTAAAAGAGTTATACTTGTAGGGAAGAATCTTCCCCAGAAAAAAAGGACTGATTTTATAAATCAATCCTAAAAAAATTATATTTATTTTAATAGATAAAACTTAAATACACTTCCCTCTTGATCCACTGACTCAACTTTTATATCTCCGCCAAACTGTTGAACCAACTCTTTAACTATGGAAAGCCCTAATCCTGTCCCGCCTAGATTGCTAGTTCTTGACTCATCAACCCGATAAAATCTCTCAAAAACTTTTTTAACCTTATCCATTGGGATACCTATTCCATTATCTTTAATCTCAAAAGAATATCTATCCTTTCCCTCTTCTATCTTTAAAAATATCT